>NZ_JBHXCW010000156.1:0-18500 GCF_042725365.1 Lentzea sp. NPDC060358
GGCGTTCCTCGCGGTGGCGTTCGGCGCCGCCGGGCTGGGCGCCTGTTGCTGAGCTCGGTGACACCCGGTCGCGCGAATCGGACTCGGAGTCGTTCGAGTCCGGCGGCTCCAACTGCTTGATCAGCTTCTTGACCAGCTGTTCTTGCTCCGCCGCCAGCTGCTTGCCGTCGTACGTGCTCAGCATCTCGAGCGGCTTCACCAACCCTGTCGTAGGCACTGCTGGTTCCGGCATGTCGCGAAACAGCGGAACCGTCTCGGTGCCGCCGGCCTCGTTGAAACTCGGCGCCAGGTGACCCGCGAGACCGTGCTCGGCCCGCCTCTCCAGGATGCACACCCACGCCTGGTTGATCGTCCGACGGGCCGCGTTCCCCGTGTTGTCGATCATCGTCCGAAGGTGCTGCCACGCGGGATCATGTGCCCGTTTCGCCGCTTCTGCCTCCACGACGAGCTTATCGAACGAGATCTTGCCCCGCTTGAACTCCTTCTCGGCCCGTGCAACCGAGTCCGCCCACGGGTTGTACTCGATGATCTTCACGAAGACCGCACCAAGAGTGAAGAGCAAGAACAACATCACGACCGCCAGCGGGGGGTACTTCACAGCCGCCGCCTCGGCCCTCGACTGCGTCACGCGCTGGATGGCCCACACCCCGAAAGTGATCAGGATGAACGTGAAGAAGGCAATCGCCAGGCCCCAGACCGGCCACGGCAGGTCATCGGCGTCCCGCGTCTGGGATTTCGGTCTCCAGTTCCACAGCCGTTCGAAAGCGTCCTTGAGGGCGAACGGTGGACGCTCGGTCATCCGGTCCCGGTGCGACCACGCTCGGACGACCTGCTTGGCCAGCAGGGTCCCGGACACGAGCAGTGCGGCTGCGATCAGAAGCCCGGGCAGGTAGGAGAGCTTGGCCAGCAACGGGTCCTTCTCGTTGGTGAGTCTGCGCAACATGAAGGCGAAGAACCAGGTGTCGTAGACCGATGCGACCACGAGTGAGATGTAGAGAAACCAGGTCCACATCTTCGGGCGGTGCCTGCGGTCTTCTGGTCCTTCCTGTGCGTGGCGGCGCGCCACGCGGTGCCGGGCGACAACCGAGTTGAGGACCGTCCGGGCGGCCAGCAGCGCCTCCAGACGGTCGAGTGCAGTGCGCCAACGCGCCGTCGCATCGGTCAGATCACGGGTGGCTACATCGACTCCGGGCATTGCCGCGGCCAGGCCCTCCTCGGCTTCGATGGCGGCTCTCGTCAGGGTGGCCGCCTCGGAGTTGTCGAGTTCCGTTGCGCCGTACCGCACTCGTGGCATCAATGGGACGCTGTGCAGGCCCACACAGGGAGCTGTCGGCGGGCACGGGCGCGGCCGCGAGTAGCCGCCCGCGCCGTTGAGGGTCACCTGGCTCATCGGAGTTTCACCACCCCTTGTTCGTCACGATCTCGACTCTGCGGTTGCACTTCATCGCCTGCTCGTCGGAGGAGTGCGGGCACAATGGCTTCTCCTCGCCGAACCACTGCGTCTCGACCTTCGTCGTCACCCCCTTGTTCAAAAGCGCTGCACGGACCGCCGCCGCTCTGCGCTGCGAAAGGCCCAGGTTGTACTCGTTGGTTCCACGGGCATCGGTGTGCCCGGTGACCGTGGTGGTGGCGTTGGGATACTGCTTGATCTTGGACGCGACCTGGTCGAGCTGTGTGAGGCCCTCAGCTCTGAGCTGGTCGGAGTCGAAGTCGAACAGCACCATGTCGCTGTCCCCGAGCGACCAGGTGATCACTTTGTCCCCGTCGACGCCGTCGCCCGGCTTCGGGAACGTGATCTCCGGGTCGGCCACGTTCCCGGAAGGTGCCCGCTGCGGCGCCTTCCCCATCACGGAGACCGTGTCGACGGCACAGTTCTCCTTCAGCACACCGGTCGTCTCGCACAGCCGTGTCCACAGCTGTCCCAGCCAGATCAGCTGCCCGGTCGAGGGAGTGGACGCACCGACGGCAGGGTGTCCCACACCGACCAAAGAGAGCTTCGTCCCGTCAGGTGCCTTGCCAGTCTCGTTCCCACGCGTGTTGCAGAGCGACACGATGTTCTCGAGCACCGTCGTCTGCCCGATGGCCGCCTTCTCGAGACTTGCGCACCCAACCGTGGAAAGACCGTCGGTGGCCAGGATCACCGCACGCTCGCCCTTGACCGCACGCACCTTCTCGAAGCCGGCAGTTGCGGCGCCGAGCACATCGGTGCCCGGTTCGACCGGACCGTCAGCGCTGGCCTTCGTGATGAAGTCCTGCAGGCAGCGCGTCGCGTTCACAACCGCGTCGTCGTAGTTCTCGGGGCCCGCATCGACATCGGTCGTCAGGTCCTGCTCGATCCAACGCACCCTCGTCGCGTTGCCGGAGAACGACCCAATCGACAAAGTCTGCCTGGCCTTCACCACATCGGTCAGCCGTGCTTTCAACGCCTGTGCGTAGTCCGGTGCCTTCTCCGCCTCCACCGATCGCGTCGAGTTGGACGCGTCCAGCAGCACGACCGCGGCGCCACCCGGCTCGTTCGCACCGGTCCTGTTCATCCACCCGCAGGTGTCGACTTCGGGCTCGGCGCAGGACGTGAGCAGTGCTCCCGTGCACACGAGAACCCCCATCCCCGCGGTGATCTTCTTTAACACGTGGTCCTCCCCTAGTCCTGGTTCGAGTTCTGCGCGGTCGCCTCGAAGGCGTCCGCCAGGGTGCCGGCGGACAGTCCCTGCTGCTGCATGAAGGAGCGCACGGCGAGGTCGTAGGCGTTCGCGAACTCGTAGAGCCCGACCTGCAGGTGGTCGCGAGTTGCCGTGTGAAGCACGTTGACGAGGCTCGCGGCCGACTTCTTGCGTTCCTCGGCGAGGTTCGCGAACACCACAGCCACCTCGGGATCGACGAGCCGTGCGGCGTGCACCACCGCGATGGCGGATCCGAAGTCCTCCACGACCTGCTGCCAGCCTTCGAGCTCACAGCGGACGTTCGCCATGCGGCGCAACTTGAGCATGTGGTCGCAGTCCATCGCCACGAGCTGCTCGTAGTGGCCCTGCTGCTTCTCGGCGATCCGCGCGTCCGAGTTCACGCGGACCCTGACTTCGCAGCGAACCTTCTTCTGGTCGGCGGTGTCGTAGCACCACCCGCCACGGAGTCGCTCGTTCATCCTCTGCTCCGCCGACGAAGGGTCGTGCGGGTAGAAGTCGCGACCGATCGACCAGATGCGCTCGAGGATGTCGTGCCGCAGGTTCTCCTCGTGCCACCCGATGCGCTTGAGCAGGTCGTCGTAGGTACCGTCGTTCAGCGACCAGACGACGTGGTACTGCACCGAGAAGTCAAATCCTTCGGCACAGCTCGGAATGGACAGGGGTCCTTCAGCCTCGCGGTGTTCGATCACCTCAAGGAACTGGACACGGCCAGAAGGACCAGGCTCCCGCTCGTCCCGCCCGACCACCTTGTCCCAGAGCTTCTTCCAGAACCCACGGCGCTTCTTGGTTTCTTCGGTCACAACTTCCTCCCTCACAGTTTTTCGGCGATTCGCTTGAGCAGAGCCGCGTCCGAGTGGTCGGAACGCCAGACGTAGACGTTGAACCGCGCTCGTCTGATCAACTCCGGCTGCCGCAGCAGGCCGAGGAGGAAGCTCTCCACCTCATCGGCCAGGTCGACCTCGTGGTCGCTTCGCAGCACCAGTTGCAGCAACGTCTCCCAGGCCCGCTTGCCGACCAGCGGCTCGACGAGCGCGGTCCGCCACAACGCCGTCACCTGCTCCCGTGCCTGTTCGTCCCCGGCGATCAACCGGATCAGCACCGGCCACACTCCATCGGGCTCGTTCACCAAGGACGTGAAGACGATCGAGCGCGACGCGTGCACCTTGGTCTGAGCGCCCGCGTCAGCCCAGGTGACGAGCTCCTTCAGCACCAGGTGCGCCTGGTCGGACGAGTAGAGCTGAGCAATGGCGTTGGCCACCGTCGGGCTGGTCATCAGCCGCGGGTGGACTGCGACGGCGCGCAAGCCTGCCAGCGAGTTCTCGACCGAGAGCCTGCCTATGCGGGTGGCGTAGGCGAGAGCCGCCGTGTCGTTCATCAAGTGGTTGGGACTCCACGCCCAGTCCGCCACCTGTCTGGCCACCCTCGAGGTCAACCTCCTGTTGAGAGAGGCTGCCTCCAGTGCCCACGCGGCCGCCTGCCGACGTCGGAATGCCGGCGCCGTGGCCCACGGTTTGATCAGCCGCTGGTACAGGACGCTGAAGTCGTGTGTTGCGAGATACCCCGCGGTCAGCGCAGCTCGCAGCACGATCCACTTGCGGCCGTCGGTCACCAGTTCGTTCAGCCAGGCGAGCAGTGGAGCCCTGGTGACAGCATCGAAGTCGTTCCACGCGACGTCCAACAGGTGTTGTGCCAAAGAAGGATCGACGAGCCGCGCCCGGCGTTCTTCACCGTCGACCGGACGGTCGAGGATGCCCAGCCTCTTGTCCAGGAAGCCTTCGACCCCCTTGCCGAACACCGGAGCGGTCGTTTGAAGCCTGGTCGTGCGGTGGCAGGTCTGCAACGCGCCGAACAACAGGACCGCCGTGTCGGCGACGTCGGTCATCGTGTAGTCCTGGAACACCGCATAACCCAGCCGTGCGGCTACTTCCCGATGCCGAGCCCTGATCTCCCCGATCGATCGGGACGACTCGATCACTTGGAGCAGGTCCTGTGCGACGGACCTGAAGAACGCGCTGGTGTGGGACAACGCTTCCCCGGGCTCGCGACCGGTTCCGATGCTGTCGAGGAGCCGCGCCGCGAGATCCGCCACGTGACGCGGCGGCTGCGGCCGCTCGAGGTACTCCGAAATTCTTTCGTCTGCCAGACAAAGCTCGACGAAGCTCGCCGGGCCGTACCGAAGAGCCAGACCATGTTGCAGATGGCTCACCAAGACCTGGCTCGGATCCGGCGGCTGATGGGAAACGGCGTACGGCTGGAGCCTGTCGTCAACCTGCTCAGCGGCCGGACCGATCACCACGACCGCTGCGTTGTGGTCCAGGGCCCAACCGGCGAGCGAGTCCAGGGTGCTCCTGCGCACCGGCTTGCCGGCACCGATCTCCAGCACGTGTGCGTGATCGGCGCGGAGAACGGACTTCGTCTCCTCGTCGGTCAGGGTCGCCACATCGAAGTCGTCATCGGCATCAATCATGACCACTCGGCTGGGGCCGCAAGCCTCCGTGCTCAGCTTGATCGCTGTCGACAACCTGCCGCTGTCCGCCGGGCCGCTCAGGTAGACAACGCCTCGGTCCCGAAGTATCTGCGCTGCCTGAGAAAAGCACGGAAAAGGCACGTAGGTCTTGAAATTGGTGGTGGTCACGCTTTGAGGGAACCGACCGGAGCGAGCGGTGGGCCCCTTCTTCCTGCTGAAGAAGTTGTTGTGCGTGCTGTTGAACTGGCTGGAGCCACTGCCGACGACGGTGTTGCCATCGGCGATCAGGTTCTCGACCACCGTGCGCCGGTCGTCGTAGGAGTACGGGCGTTCACCTACGTGGCGCTGGTACTCGTGGTCCCGATCGTCAGCCCACAGACCGGTAGTCTGTCCGCGTCCGCTGGTGGACGCGCCGGGCGATGGCGAATCGCTCCCAGGCGGCACCGACGACGTCCCACCCGGCGACGACTGCTCTGAAGGCGTCTCCTCCGCCGTTGCCGAAAGCCTCTCGGGCGCTGGCGCCGACGCGTCCTCCAGCGGAGCCCCTGGTTCCGGCAGTGATGGCAGCACCGGCTCGGCGCCTCCAGCTCCCTGCTCTTCGTCGCTCATCTGCCCTCCCGCTGTTCGACCCCGGCGAGGACGGGATCACTGGTCGTCCGGCTAGTAGTTGTGCATTGAGCCGTTGGTGCCGATGACGGTGTTTCCCTCCGCTCTCACATCGCGGACATAGGTGCCATTGCCGGAGGGAGGTCCGGGAATGGGACGCGGTCCCGATCGAGGCGCACCACCGCCCCCTCCCTTGCCGGGACGGCCCGGCAGCCAGAGATAGCCGGTGACCTCGCGGTCCTTGACACGGTCGTGCACGAAGGTGAACTCGCCGGGGTTGAGACCGCGGTCACCTTCGACGACCGCGTCGTCGTAGAACGCCTCGGTGAGCACCACGGCGAGATCGACGTTGTCGTTGCGCCGCAGCGCATCTCGCACTGCTTCCGAGTCGCACAGCCGAGCGGCGCGGACCACTGCCGTCCCGTTGATGAACTCGCCGTGCCGGATCACGTCGCCGTGGTCGATGGCCAGCCTCATGCGCAGACGGCCGGTCTCGTTCATCACCACGTTGAAGTTGTGCAGTGCGGTCCGAAGCTCGCGCACGAAGTCAGCGGCGATCACCGACTTCGGGATCCTCGACGGTGCCGCGAGGACGGCGCTGTCGCCGGTGACCCGGTGAAACCAGTCGTCACCTACGAATGAGCAACGCGCCTTGGCGTCGGCCAACACCTTCTCCAGCGCCTTGTCCAGGTGCACCTGTCGGAGAACGGTGCCCTTGCTGGACGACACGGTGTCCAGTTGCAACACGGTGTGGGGGTAGGGCTGTTCGTCCATCTTGTTCGCCTCCGCGATAAGTGGTTGGAGGCGAACAACATCTATCCGTGTGAACGGGTTCCACTACATCCGGTGATGCCATTGACCTGTTCGTTACCCGACTGATCCGGCATCGCGGCAACGAGACAGGTGACACACGGCACCACAAGAGCACCGTAGGCAGGTCGCACGAGCCGGTACTCGCGCAGTGTCCGGATGGCACGCTGAACGGAGATCCTGGACACGTTCACGATTTGCGCGAGTTCGTCCTGTGTCAGTTCGATGCGGACTGTCTGGTCCTGCCCGGCACCGCGGAACACCGAGGCGAGCTTGACGAGTTCGGACGCCAACCGCCACGGGCCCTGGTAGGCGGTGAAGTCGAGCCTGCGGCGCTCGGCGGCACGCAGACGCGCGGACACCAGTCGCGCGATCTCCAACGACGCACCGGGACTCTCCTGCATCAACTGGACGAAGCGACTGCCGGATACTTCCGCACAACTGCCGGCGCCCAGTGCGATCACCGACGCGGAGCGTCTCCGTCTGTCCAGGAAAGCCATTTCCCCGATGAGGTCACCGCGGCCGAGCAGCCCGAGCAGATGCGTGCGTCCGTGGGAGTCACGCGTCTCCACCTTGAGCTGACCGGAGAGGACGAGCGCGACGGAGTTACCGACCTCGCCCTCATGCATCACGACGTCTTTCGGCTCGAAGTCGACCTGTCTGAAGCCGCCGAGCAGGTCGTTGAGATCCTTGGCCGAGATCCGCGCCGCGAAGCTCTCCGGCGGCCAGTTCTCCGGCCCCGCCGCCGGCGGCACGATCTGTCTGCGCGATCTGCTCATGCGCTGCGCCTCTCCCTGCGTTCATGTCCTAGCGCACGATGCATCGAAAATACCGCCGACAATGTAACTCACTGTGGCCGACCCTGGGCCATCAGAGTGATTGTCAGCAGCAATTCGGCAGCATCTGTAACGACCATATCCGCTGGTAGCAGCCGCGAGTACGCCACATGGCACATAATTCCACGCAGACCAGGAAACAAGTTGGCCAGCTTTTGTCCTGTTCCCGAGGTGAATTCAACGGTTTGCCGGGCAGGTCTACGCCGCTGACCCAGGTCGCGATCTAGCGCCCTACTTCGACGTCACCTGGGGCGGGGTGAGCCCGGCCTCCTGCTGGACCGGCATCCGCACACCCACGGCCGCGAACGCGAGGTCGCGGGCGGCGCGGCGGGCGGTGAGCACGGCGAGGTGCGCCGTCACGGTCGCCGTGCGCGACAGGCCCTCGTGCGCGGCCGCGGCTGCCTCGTGGATCTCGTCGTCCGGCACGCGGTCTCCGAAGCGGCGCGTCAGGTCCTCGACCGCCTGACGCAGTTGTGCCTGCGGGTTCAGCATGTCCGGCACAACGGCCCCGCACCGGCGGCGGTTCACGCCGTGATCGACTCGAGACGACCTTTCACCCTCACGGGCGCCCGGCGGCCGGGGTCAGCGCAGGCGCAGGTCGGCGCCCGCGTGCAGGGTCAGGGCGAGGCCCAGGACGTTGCCGCGGCTCAGCATCTCCCAGCGCGTCTGCCGCACCGCCTCGCCCGCGGGCATGCCGCCGGCGAGCCGCGCGAGCAGCATGCCGCTCACCCACCCGGCCATGCCCTGGTCGACGGGCACCTCCGGGCAGATCACGCCCGCGGCGCCCGCCCGGTTCACGAACGCGTCCACCAGGTGCGCCGCCGGGGACGTCGTCACGACCAGCGGGCGGTGGGGCCAGCCCTCGATCTCGACCCGCTCCAGGACGCCCTCGTCGTAGACGAGGTTCATCACGTCCGCGCGTTCCTCCGACAGCTCGCGCGACAGGTGCGACGGGCTGACGTAGGCGGAGGAGATCGAGTCCGGCGGCAGGAACGACATCAGCTCCGCCACGTGGCGCTGGGTGAGCGTCCGGTCCAGGTCCGGGTCGACGGCCAGCGCGATGCGCACCTGGCGCCGGGCCGGGGCGACCTGCCACGCGAGCGGGCCGGCGGGCTGTTCCAGGACGTTCGACAGGCCCCAGAACCCGAAGGGGCACAGGACGTTGCCGCTGTGGTCCGGCTCCGGGCAGCGCGGTGGCACCGGTCCCCCGGCGCCGAACGGGCCGAACCGCGACACGGACGAGCACAGCCGGTAGGGGCCCTCGGTGAACGGCAGGTCGTAGACGCACGCCCACGGCAGGCGCGTCGCGCCGGCCACCGTGATCACGCCACCGCGCCGGACGCCGGAGCCGTCGGGGAACAGCCGCCCGTGCAGCGCGGCACCGCGCACCGCGAACGCCGCGAGGTCCTCGCAGCAGGCCGGGAAGCCCTTGCCGTACCAGGGATCGAACCCCGACACGGCGGGCAGGTCGACGGAGCCGTCCAGGCCGGTCCAGCGCAGGTCGCGGCCCGTCGCCACGAGCGCGCGCTCGCCGAGCACCAGCACCGACGCCGTCCGCGACGACAACGACCCGAGGTCCGCGAACGTCCGCGACAGCCGGAACCGCTGCCGCACCGCGGACTCGCCGCCGCCGACCGGCAGCACCAGCTGCTGGACGTGCACCGGCACGACACCGCGGTAGATGACCAGCTCACCGGTCCACGGCACGGACGCGTACGGCGTCGTCACCGGGAAGCTCACCCACGGGCTCCCGCCCTCGACCGGCAGCACGAACGACTCCGACTGCACGTCCCGGCCGTTCAGGCCGAGCACGGCCTTGAGCTCCAGGTCGCCCGGCAGCGGCACGGCCACGTCGCCGACGCGCACCCACACCTCGTAGTCGGCGCCCGGCCGCAGCGCCCCGGCGATGCCCTCGGTCGCACCCGGCAGCGCGACGACGACCGTCACGGTCCGGTCGACGAGCGGGGGCGGCGCGGGCAGCTTCGCGTAGGTCATCATCCGGCGGCGTTCCAGCTCCCGGAACTGCCAGAGGGCGTCCTCCACCCTTGCCTCGCCGGGGCGCACCGGCCGCGCCAGCACGACGTGCGGTGCGCTCCAGCCGACCACCATCGACGCGGGGTCCACACCGGACACCCAGGCGTGCACCGCGGTGAAGAGCACGACGGGCCGGCCGAGCCGGCGCAGCACGGCGACGATCGGCGCCGAGTCCCACGAGCGCGTGTCGTGCAGCGCCACGACGTCGCCGGGCACGTCGCTGATCGACGGCAGGGCCGAGGCCGACGGGAAGTGCCGGAGGTCGACGACCGCGAACCGCAGCGGGCGCACCTGCGTGGTGACGACCGTCGACGCGGCGAAGCCGGGGGTGAGACCGCGGCTGACCTGCGCCCACCCGCCGGGATCGGTGATCACGACGAGCGAGGTGGACGGGGTCAGGGCCGCGACGAAGTCCAGTGGTGAACCTTCACCACCGGTGACGGTGAACTCAACGGGCGCCACAGCCGTACGACTGGAAGTGCAGCTAGAACGGCCAGCCGAGCACCGGCAACCCGACGACCGCGTCCACGGCGAGACCGCAGAACACGAGCATCAGGTAGAGGTTCGACATGTGGAAGAACTTCATGGTGTTCGTGGAACCGCCGCGGCGCACCACGTTGTGCAGCTTGTGCGCGAAGACGGCGAACCACACGCCGGACAGGGCCGCCACCGCCACGTAGATCCACGAGGTGACCGGGGCCAGGGCGAGCGTGCAGAGGACGGTGATCCAGCTGTAGATCACGATCTGCCGCGTCACCTGCTGAGCTGTGGCCACCACGGGCAGCATCGGCACGCCTGCGCGGGCGTAGTCCTCCTTGAACTTCATCGCGAGGGCCCAGGTGTGCGGCGGGGTCCAGAAGAAGATGACCCCGAACATGACCAGCGCCGGCCACTGCACGGTGCCCGTCACCGCCGACCAGCCGATGATGACGGGCATGCACCCCGCCATGCCGCCCCAGATGATGTTCTGCGAGGTGCGGCGCTTGAGGACCAGCGTGTAGACGAAGATGTAGAAGAGGATCGTCGCGACCGCGAAGGCGGCCGACATCAGGTTGACGAACATCCACAGGAACGCGAACGAGAAGACGCCGAGCACGATGCCGAAGACCAGGGCGTTGCGCGGCGGGATCGCGTTGTGCGCGAGGGGCCGGGCGGCCGTCCGCTTCATCACCGAGTCGATGTCGGCGTCGACGAAGCAGTTGAGGGCGTTCGCCGACCCCGCGGCGAGGGTGCCGCCGGTGAGCGTGCAGGCGATCAGCCACAGCGGCGGGAGGCCGTGCTGGGCGAGCAGCATCGCGGGGATCGTGGTGATCAGCAGGAGCTCGATGACCCGCGGCTTGGTGAGCGCCACGTACGCGCCGACGACCTGGCGAGGCGACCTGTTCGGGGCCTCGGCGACGAGACTGTCGGCACTCATCGGGTGAACGCTCCTCGAGTCGGGACAGGTGTGAAAACCGGCGACTGATGGTAACCGCGCACTGAATTCACAGCCCGTTCGGGTGCTGGTGTGCCTCGGCACACATGTGCCCGGGATCTTTCAGAGCACCTTCTGAATCTCTCGGGACTAGGCTGGCCGGAGGACGTGGGAGAGACGTGGGCCAGGCTCTTCGGTATCGATTCCGAACGAGTCGGCGGCCCGCCCTAGCGACAAGTTTGGAGCTGTAAGTCCGTGACCGTCACCGACGACATCGCCCGGCTCACCAAGGCCGATCTGCCCGACGACTGGACCGAGCTCGACAAGCGCGCCGTGGACACCGCGCGTGTGCTCGCGGCGGACGCCGTGCAGAACGTCGGCAACGGCCACCCCGGCACGGCGATGAGCCTCGCGCCCCTCGCCTACACGCTGTTCCAGCGCGTCATGCGGCACGACCCCGCCGACGCCGACTGGATCGGCCGCGACCGGTTCGTGCTCTCCGCGGGCCACTCCAGCCTCACCCTCTACGTCCAGCTGTTCCTCTCGGGCTACGGCCTGGAGCTGGACGACCTGAAGACCCTGCGCAAGTGGGGCTCGAAGACGCCGGGCCACCCGGAGCACGGCCACACCAGGGGTGTCGAGATCACCACCGGCCCGCTGGGCTCCGGTCTCGCCGCCGCGGTCGGCATGGCCATGGCCGCACGCCGTGAGCGGGGGCTCTTCGACCCGTCGGCCGCGCCGGGCCAGAGCCCGTTCGACCACCACGTGTACGTGATCGCCTCCGACGGCGACATCGAGGAGGGCGTCACCTCCGAGGCCTCGTCGCTCGCGGGCACGCAGCAGCTGGGCAACCTGGTCGTCTTCTACGACGACAACAAGATCTCCATCGAGGACGACACGGCGATCGCGCTGTCCGAGGACACCGCGGCGCGCTACGAGGCCTACGGCTGGCACGTCCAGGTCGTCGAGTCCGGCGAGAACGTCAAGGGCATCCTCGAAGCCGTCGAGAAGGCCAAGGCCGTCACCGACAAGCCGTCGTTCATCCTGCTGCGCACGATCATCGGCTACCCGGCGCCGAACAAGCAGAACACCGGTGCCGCGCACGGCTCCGCGCTCGGCGTCGACGAGGTCAAGGCCACCAAGGAGGTCCTCGGCTTCGACCCCGAGCAGACCTTCGAGGTCGCCGACGAGGTCCTGGCGCACGCCCGCGAGGTCGTGAAGCGCGGCGAGCACGCCAAGGCCGAGTGGCAGAAGAGCTTCGACGCGTGGGCGTCGGCCAACGGCGAGAACAAGGCGCTGCTCGACCGCCTGGTCGCCCGCGAGCTGCCGCAGGGCTGGGACGCCGACCTGCCGGTCTACGAGGTGGGCGGCAAGGAGGTCCCGACCCGCAAGGCCTCCGGTGAGGTCATCAACGCCCTCGCGAAGCACCTGCCGGAGCTGTGGGGCGGCTCGGCCGACCTGGCCGAGTCGAACCTGACCACGATCAAGGACGCGAAGTCCTTCGGCCCGGAGTCGATCTCCACGGGCATGTGGAGCGCCGACCCGTACGGCCGCGTGCTGCACTTCGGCGTCCGCGAGAACGCCATGGGCATGATCCTCAACGGCATCGCGCTGCACGGCCCGACGCGCCCGTTCGGCGGCACGTTCCTCGTGTTCTCCGACTACATGCGCCCCGCGGTGCGCCTGGCGGCGATCATGCAGGCCGCCGTCACCTACGTGTGGACGCACGACTCCATCGGCCTGGGCGAGGACGGCCCGACGCACCAGCCGATCGAGCACCTCGCGGCGCTGCGCGCGATCCCGGACTTCGCGGTCGTGCGCCCCGGTGACGCGAACGAGACCGCGTACGCGTGGAAGGCCACGCTCGAGCAGCTCGGCCCGGTCGGCTTCGCGCTGAGCCGCCAGAACCTCCCGATCCTGGAGGGCACCTCCGCCGAGGGCGTCAAGCGCGGCGGGTACGTGCTCTTCGGCGACGAGAACCCGGAGATCGTGCTCATCGGCACGGGGTCGGAGCTGCAGGTCGCGGCCGAGGCCGGGAAGGTGCTGCAGGGCGAGGGCGTTGCAGTGCGCGTGGTCTCCATGCCGTCGGTCGAGTGGTTCGAGAAGCAGAACGCCGAGTACCGCGAGTCGGTCATCCCGTCGTCGGTCAAGGCGCGCGTGGCGGTCGAGGCCGGCATCGCGCAGCCGTGGTACCGCTACGTCGGCGACAACGGCGAGATCGTGTCGATCGAGCACTTCGGTGCCTCGGCCGACTACCAGGTCCTGTTCAAGGAGTTCGGTTTCACGACCGAGAACGTCGTCGCCGCAGCGCGCCGTTCCCTTGACAACGTGAGGGGTAACAAGTGAGCAAGCCGCATCTGGAAGCACTGTCCGGCGCCGGAGTCTCGATCTGGCTCGACGACCTGTCCCGCGAACGGCTGACCAGCGGCAACCTGGACGAGCTGATCCGCGACTGGAACGTCGTCGGGGTCACGACGAACCCGACGATCTTCGCGGGCGCCCTGTCGAAGGGCGAGTCCTACGACGAGCAGGTCCGCGAGCTCGCGAACCGGGGCGCCGACACCGAGGCGACCATCCGCGAGGTCACGACGACCGACGTGCGCAACGCCTGCGACAAGTTCCGCGACATCTACAACTCGACGGACGGTGTGGACGGCCGCGTCTCCATCGAGGTCGACCCGCGCCTGGCGTTCGAGACGGACAAGACCGTCGCCGAGGCGCAGGACCTGTGGAAGACCGTGGACCGGCCGAACCTGCTGGTGAAGATCCCGGCGACCGAGGCGGGCATCCCGGCGATCACGAAGGTGATCGGCGAGGGCATCTCCGTCAACGTCACGCTGATCTTCTCGGTCGAGCGCTACGAGGCCGTCATGGAGGCCTACATCGCGGGCCTCGAGCAGGCCAAGGCCAACGGCCACGACCTCCGCTCGATCCACTCCGTCGCCTCCTTCTTCGTCTCGCGCGTCGACACCGAGATCGACAAGCGGCTGGACAAGATCGGCACGGACGAGGCCAAGGCGTTGCGCGGCAAGGCCGCCCTGGCCAACGCGTGGATCGCCTACGGAGCGTTCGAGAAGACGTTCCAGGGCGAGCGCTGGGAGGCTCTGAAGGCGGACGGCGCGCACGCGCAGCGCCCGCTGTGGGCCTCGACCGGCGTGAAGGACCTGAGCTACTCCCCCACCCTCTACGTCGACCAGCTCGTCGTGAACGACGTCGTGAACACGATGCCGGAGAAGACGCTGCAGGCCGTCGCCGACGCGGGCGAGATCACCGGTGACACGGTCACCGGACGCGCCGCGGAGGGCCAGGAGGTGTTCGACCAGCTCGAAGCCGTGGGAATCGACCTCCAGGACGTGTTCGTCGCGCTGGAGACCGAGGGCGTCGAGAAGTTCGAGAAGTCCTGGGAAGAGTTGCTCGAGACGGTGACGAACCAACTGGCGAAGCTGAAGGGCTGATCATCAAGTGACCTCCGTCGACATCGTGAGGTCACCGAACGCCGACCAGGTCAGCACGATCGCTGCTGACCTGGTCGCGGATTCGGTGCCGAGCAAGCTGACCGCGCAGGACCCGACCCTGTGGGGGCCGGAAGCCGAGTCCGAGGCGAGCATCCGCCTCTCGTGGACGACGTTGCACGAGACGTCCCGGGCACTGCTCCCCGACCTCGTCGCGCTGCGCGAGGAACTGCACGCCGAGGGCGTCGACCGCGTCGTCCTCGCGGGGATGGGCGGCTCGTCGCTCGCCCCCGAGGTGATCACGCGGACCGCGGGCGTGCCGCTGGTCGTGCTGGACACCACCGATCCCGCCCAGGTGGCCGACGCTCTCGCCGGCGACCTCGAGCGCACGGTGATCGTGGTGTCGTCCAAGTCCGGTGGGACGGTCGAGACCGACAGCCACCGGCGCATCTTCGAGAAGGCCTTCACCGACGCGGGCATCGACGCCGCGTCGCGCATCGTGGTCGTCACCGACCCCGGCTCGCCGCTGCAGTCCGCGTCCGAGGAAGCGGGCTACCGCAAGGTGTTCCTGGCCGACCCGAACGTCGGCGGCCGGTACTCGGCGCTGACGGCGTTCGGCCTGGTGCCGTCGTACCTGGCCGGTGCGGACGTCGAGGAGCTGCTCGACGACGCGGCCGAGGTCGCGAAGGTCGTGTCGCAGGACAACGCCGACAACCCCGCGGTGCAGCTGGCCGCGATCTTCGGCGCCGCGCACGCGCACGGTGCCGAGAAGGTCGTGTTCGCCGACACCGGGTCGGGCATCAAGGGCTTCGGCGACTGGGCCGAGCAGCTGATCGCCGAGTCCACGGGCAAGAACGGCACCGGCCTGCTGCCGGTCGTCGTCGAGGGCCCCGGCGCCCCCGGCTTCGTGGACGCGCGGTCCGACGCCACGACCGTCGCGATCGGACCGGCCACCGGGTCGGCGAACGTCGCGGTCGAGGGCAAGCTCGGCGCGCAGTTCCTGTTGTGGGAGTACGCGACCGCGCTCGTCGGCAAGGTGCTCGGGATCAACCCGTTCGACCAGCCCGACGTCGAGGCCGCGAAGAAGGCCGCTCGCGCACTGCTCGACGCGCCGATCGCCTCCTCCACCCAGCCGTCCTTCGTGGACGGTCCGGTCGAGGGCCACGGCACGGACTGGGCGCCGCGCAAGGTGACCACGGTCGCCGAGGCCCTCGCGGCCATCGTCGAAGTGGCGCCCGACCACGGCTACATCTCCGTTCAGGCGTACTTGGACAGGATCGACGACGCGTCGTTCGAGCTGCTCCGCGCGGAGATCGCGAAGAGGACGCACCTGCAGACCACGTTCGGCTGGGGTCCTCGCTTCCTGCACTCGACCGGCCAGTACCACAAGGGCGGTCACCAGAACGGCGTGTTCGTCCAGATCACCGGCGAGTCCGGCGACGACCTGGAGGTGCCCGGCCGTCCCTACACGCTGGCGCAGCTGCAGCTCGCGCAGGCGCTCGGCGACGGTCAGGTGCTCGCCGAACACGGCCGCCCGGTGCTGAGGTTGCACCTGCAGGACCGCATCGCCGGCCTGGCCCAGCTCGTCGAGGCAGTCCAGGAGGACGGCTCGTGACCACTTCCGCCAAGTGGAACAACCCGCTGCGGGACGCGCGCGACAAGCGCATGCCCCGCATCGCGGGCCCGAGCGCGCTGGTCATCTTCGGTGTGACCGGTGACCTGTCGCGCAAGAAGCTCATGCCCGCCATCTACGACCTCGCGAACCGGGGTCTGCTGCCGCCGGGCTTCGGCCTCGTCGGCTTCGCCCGCCGCGACTGGGCCGACCAGGACTTCATGAAGGTCGTGCACGACGCGGTGAAGGAGCACGCCAGGACGCCGTTCAACGAGGCGGTCTGGCAGCAGCTCGCCGAGGGCATCCGGTTCGTGCAGGGCACGTTCGACGACGACGCGGCGTTCGACAACCTCGCGTCGTGCCTCGCGGCCCTCGACGCCGAGCGCGGCACGGGCGGCAACCACGCGTTCTACCTGTCGATCCCGCCGGGCGCGTTCCCGACGGTGGTCAACCAGCTCAAGCGCGCGGGCCTCGCCCAGACGGCACCGGACCAGTGGCGCCGCGTCGTCATCGAGAAGCCCTTCGGCCACGACCTCAAGTCGGCCAAGGAGCTCAACCGCACGGTCAACGAGGTCTTCCCCGAGGAGTCGGTGTTCCGCATCGACCACTACCTCGGCAAGGAGACCGTGCAGAACATCCTGGCGCTGCGGTTCGCGAACCAGCTGTACGAACCCATCTGGAACTCGAACTACGTCGACCACGTGCAGATCACCATGGCCGAGGACATCGGTCTCGGTGGCCGCGCCGGCTACTACGACGGCATCGGCGCGACGCGCGACGTCATCCAGAACCACCTGCTGCAGCTGCTCGCGCTGATCGCGATGGAGGAGCCGGTCTCGTTCAAGCCGGCCGACCTCCGCGCGGAGAAGGTGAAGATCCTCTCGGCGACGCGTCCCGCGGAACCGTTCGAGGAGACCACCTCGCGCGGGCAGTACACCGGTGGCTGGCAGGGCGGCCAGAAGGTCCCCGGCCTGCTCGAGGAGGGCGGCTTCTCGCCCGAGTCGAAGACCGAGACCTTCGGCGCGATCACCTGCGAGGTCAACACCCGCCGCTGGGCCGGGGTGCCGTTCTACCTGCGCACCGGCAAGCGCCTGGGCCGCCGCGTCACCGAGGTGGCCGTCGTGTTCAAGCGGGCGCCGCACCTGCCGTTCGACGACACCGCGACGGAGGAGCTCGGCCAGAACGCGCTCGTCGTGCGGGTGCAGCCGGACGAGGGCGTGACGATCCGGTTCGGGTCGAAGGTGCCGGGCAACACGATGGAGGTCCGCGACGTCACGATGGACTTCGGCTACGGCCACTCGTTCACCGAGTCGTCGCCGGAGGCCTACGAGCGGCTGCTGCTCGACGTGCTGCTCGGCGAGCCGTCGCTGTTCCCGAAGAACGACGAGGTCGAGCTCTCCTGGGAGATCCTCGACCCGGTGCTCGAGTTCTGGGCGCGCAAGGACGAACCCGCCCTCGAGAAGTACAAGGCCGGCACCTGGGGCCCGCCGTCGGCGGAGACGATGACCGCCAGGACCGGAAGGCAGTGGAGGCGTCCGTGATCATCGACCTGCCCTCGACCACCACGTCCCAGATCAACTCGCGGCTCGTCCGGCTGCGGGACGAAGGCGGTGCGACGACCCTCGGGCGCGTGCTGACCCTCGTGATCGTGACCGAGGACGGCCAGCGCACCGACGCCGCGATCGACGCGGCCAACGACGCCTCGCGCGAGCACCCGTGCCGCGTGATCGTCGTGGCCCGCGGCGCCCGCCAGGCCGCTCCGCGCCTCGACGCGCAGATCCGCGTCGGTGGCGACGCGGGCGCGTCCGAGGTCGTGGTGCTGCGCCTGTACGGCGAACTGGCCAAGGAAGGCGCCTCGTGCGTCATGCCGCTGCTGCTGCCGGACACCCCGGTCGTGGCGTGGTGGCCGTTCGACGCGCCGGTGTCGCCCTCGAAGGACCCGATCGGCGCTCTCGCGCAGCGGCGCATCACCGACGCCGCGGCCGAGAAGAACCCGATCAAGGCCCTGGAGACCCGGCGGGCGCACTACGCGCCTGGCGACACGGACCTGGCGTGGACGCGGCTCACGCTGTGGCGCGCCATGCTCGCCTCGTCGCTCGACCTGCCGCCGTACGAGAAGGTCAGCGAGGCGGAGGTGACCGGTGAGGCCGACTCGCCGTCCACCGACCTGCTCGCGGCCTGGCTGACGGACCGGTTGAAGGTCCCCGCCCGGCGCTACAAGGCGACCTCCGGCGAGGGCATCGTGCAGGTCAAGCTGGACCGCGCGTCCGGCGCCGTCGACCTGCACCGCCCGGACGGCAAGGTGGGCACGCTGTCGCAGCCCGGCCAGCCGGACCGCCGGGTGGCGCTGCAGCGCCGTTCGGTGCGCGACTGCCTCGCCGAGGAGCTGCGCCGGCTCGACCCCGACGAGGTCTACGCGGCGGCGCTGAAGTCGCTCGCGAAGATCTCCAAGGGCCGGGCGCCGTCGGCGAAGCCCGAGGAGGCCCCGGCGGAGGCGGCGGCGGAGCCCAACGGCAAGGCCGCGGCCCCGCGCAAGTCCAAGGCGAAGGCGACTTCGTGAGCAACCCGCAGGTGGTGGTGCACCGCGG
>NZ_JBHXCW010000157.1:0-18257 GCF_042725365.1 Lentzea sp. NPDC060358
GGGTTTTCCGCCCCGGTGCCGCACCGCGGCCAGCCGACGACGCGGCTCGTTCGCCCGCGGCGGCCGTGAGGGCTACTGCTTCATCAGCGGCTCGGTGAGCCTGCTGCCGTCCGCCTTCCCGACGAAGCAGTAGATCAGGCGGCTGGAGCTGCGGTAGCCGTTCTCGGTCTTGGCCTTCCACGCCTCGGCGGTCGGCACGAGCACCCAGTACCGCAGGGTCTTCTCCTTGTCCTGCCCGGTCACTTTGTCCGACAGGAACGTCCGCGTGCACCCGGTGCCGCCCACCTTCGTGAGCTCCTCGACGCCGGGGTAGGCCACGTCCTTCTCGATCTCGGTGCTGGCGAGCACGGTGTCGAGCAGCTCCACGTCGTGCTCGGCGTAGCAGCCGACCTTCATCTCGCTCTCGATCTCCGGCGCGCCCTTGGCGGGCGTCCAGGTCAGGCAGGAGTTGCGGAACGCCATCAGCGACTCGTGCGGGATGTCGCCGCCGGGACCGAGCGTCAGCACGGGCTGCATCGCGGGCGTGCTGGCCGGCCCGTCGGTGAGGCCGACGGTGTCGAAGAGCGGTTTGACCACGGTGACGAAGAGCAGGACCAGCGCGCCGACGAGGAACAGCGGGATCAGCGTCAGCGACACGGCCAGGCCGATCCGGCGCCGGCGGCGCGGCGGGACGGGGACCGGCGGTGCGCTCAGGCCGGTGGCGAGCGGGCCGGACGTGACGGGACCGCTGAACGGGCCGGAGTGCGCCGGCACGGCGCCGAACGGCCCGCTGCCGGGACCCGCGCCCGCGAGCCGGCCCCGGTCCGGTCCCGCGCTCACCGGTCCGCTCGCGCCCGCGAGCCAGCCTCCGGCCAGTCCCGCGCTCACCGGTCCGCTGCCCGCGCCCGGCCGGCTGCCCGGGTTCGCCGGTGCGATGGGCCTCGTCAGGTCCCCGCCCGCGAGCGCGCGTTCGATCAGCCGGTGCGCCGCGGCGACACCGAGGCGGCGGCCCGGTTCCGGCTCCATCAGCCCGGTGATCAGCTCGCCGAGCGGACCGGGCACCCGCGGCACCGGCCGTTCGTTCATCACCGCGAGGATCGTGGCCGAGGTCGTGGGCCGGTCGAACGCCCCGCGTCCCTCCACGGCGAAGAACAGCGTCGCCCCCAGCGCCCACAGGTCCCACGCGGGAGAGGCGTCCCCGCCCGCGAGGCGTTCCGGCGACATGTAGGCGGGCGAGCCGATGAGCGTGCCGGTCGCCGTGAGCCGCGGGTCGTCGATCGACTGCGCGATGCCGAAGTCGGTGAGCTTCGCGGTGCCCTTCACCGGCACCATCACGTTGCCCGGCTTGACGTCCCGGTGCACGACACCCGACGAGTGCGCGGCCTCCAGCGCCGCCAGCAGCTGCCCCGCCAGCACGGCCGCGGCCCGCACGGTCAGCGGGCCGGAGCTCTCCACCAGGTCCTCGAGCGTGGGAGCGCTGATCAGCTCCATCACGATGTAGGTCTGGTCGTCCTCGGAGATGAGGTCGTAGACGGTGACGACGGCGGGGTCTTGGAGCTGGCTCGCGATCCGCGCCTCGCGCAGCACCCGTTCCCGGTACACGGCGCGTTCCGCTGCCGGGACTCCTCGGGGCAGCAGGAGTTCCTTGACCGCCACGTCACGGCCGAGCACGGTGTCCTGGCCGAGCCACACGGCGCCCATGCCGCCCCGGCCCAGCTCGCGGACCAGCCGGTAGCGTCTGTTGCCCACCTCGCGCATGCGCGGAATTCTGGCAGCCGATCACCCCGCGACCGTCACCCGGTCCGGTGACGCACCGGGGCGGGGTCAGCCGGCCAGGACGCCCTCCTCGGCCACGACGAGCGAGTCGATCGCGTCGAAGAAGGCCTTGATGCCCGGCAGGTTCGGTCCCTTGCGGCTCGACGCGGCGTGGTCGGCCGGCGAGCGCCACTCGACGACGTCGAGCCACTCGCCGTCCGGCAGCCGCACGAGCCGCGCCCCCAGGAACCCCTCCCGGTCGGCCTCGAAGTCGGCGATCATGCCGGGCCGTGCGGCCAGCAGCGCCTCCACCTTCTCCGGAGCCACGCGGAAGCGGGTGAGTTCCACCGAAGCAGTCATGAACTGATGATAGTCATGATTAGTGACTAAATCCAGCGGTCAGGACACACCAGACAGCGCCTTCGGGTACAGCCAGCTGCCGGGCGTGTCCTCGGCCGGGTTCGTGTAGTAGTCCCGCACCGCCGAGACGTACTCGTCGACGCTGATCGCCCCGTCACCGTCGGTGTCGAGGTGCGCGAACGCCGTCCCGCACTCCTCCGCGCTGAGCCCGCGCGCCCTGAGCAGCACCTGGAACTCGCCGGCGTCGACCCGCCCGTCGCCGTTGGTGTCCGCGAGGTCGAGCAGCGACTGCACGACCTCGAGCAGGTCGACGTTGATCGGCCCGCCCTCGACGAACGCCTCGATCATCGCCTCCCGGTACTCGACCGGCCCGATCTTCCCGTCGCGGTCGGTGTCGCAGTGCTCGGCGAGCATCTCCCAGAACCGGTCGTACGCCTCGACGAGCTCCCGCCCGCGCTCCGACGACGCCGGCTCCCCGAACGCCCGCAGCAGCCGGTTGGCCAGCGCGTAGACGTCCGCGAGCTCGATCACGCCGTTGCCGTCGACGTCGTAGTGGGCGAAGGTCGAGTCGATCCTGTGCTGCAGCACCTGCTTCATGACCGGCACTGTGCTGTCGCCACCCGGCGAGCGCAATCCACGTCGCCTGACCAGGTGGTGTCGCGCAACGATTTCGTCACGGACACAACGGCGTGTCACGACCCCGCGAATCCACGGGCGAGCGCTGTCAACGGAGACAGGCGCGGCCCGTGCGATCGGAGGCCGCCACCGCGACCTTCGCCGGACTGGACAACGCGGGCCGCGATTCCCGCCGGGCGTTCGAAATGGCCGATTTCGCCTTCATCGCGCTCTACACGATCACCCTGGGACTGGCGACGCTCGCGGCGGCGCACTGGCGGTCGGCCTCGTTCGACCACAGGCGGGCGGGGCCGGTGGCCGTTCCCGCCAAGGACGGCGTCGAACGCACCTGCTACTCGTTGCGGGCGGCTCTCGCGGCACTCGTCCTGTTGCTCGTCGCGGCCCTCGCCGGGCGCACCATCACACTGGGGGGGGTGCGCGCGCGAATCGATCAGCGCCTATCACTACTTCGTCCACCGGTGGACACTGGCGATCACCTTCGTCGAGCTGGGCCTGATCCTCGAGTTCGCGGCGTTCCGGGTCATCCAGACCGCCGACCTCAGGGGGCAGGCGACCCGCCCGCCGGAGGCCACCGCACCCCCGCGGTGACGAACGCCGCGTCGCAGTCAGGACCGGGATGCCGTTATTGTTATACCGGCACCCCTGATGGAGGAAGAAGTTGATCGAGCTCAAGTCGCCCGCGGAGATCGCGAGCATGCACGTGACCGGCCAGTTCATCGCGGAGGTGCTCGACGAGCTCTCCGCCAAGGCCGCCGTGGGCGTCGACCTGATGGACCTGGAGCACCACGCCCGCCAGATGATCGCCGAGCGCGGTGCGCAGTCCTGCTACTGGGACTACTCGCCGTCGTTCGGCCGGGGCCCGTTCCGCAACGTCATCTGCCTCTCGGTCAACGACGCGGTCCTGCACGGCCTGCCGAAGAGCTACGTCCTGCAGGACGGCGACCTGCTGTCGATGGACATCGCCGTGAGCATCGACGGCTGGGTGGCCGACTCGGCCGTCTCGGTCATCGTCGGCACCCCGCGCGAGCAGGACCAGCACCTGATCCGCTGCACCGAGGTCGCCCTCGAAGCCGCCATCGAGGCGGCCCAGCCGGGCAACCGCCTGGGCGACATCTCCGCGGCCATCGGCGAGGTGGCGGCCGACCACGGCTACCGCTGCAACCTGGAGTTCGGCGGCCACGGCCTGGGCCGCACCATGCACGAGGCACCGCACGTGCCGAACAACGGCCGCCGCAAGCACGGCATGCGCCTCAAGCCGGGCCTGACCATCGCCATCGAACCGTGGCTGGCCGCCACCACCGACAAGATCGTCTTCGACGACGACGGCTGGACCCTGCGCTCGGCCGACGGCTCCCGCACCGCGCACTCGGAGCACACGGTGGCGATCACGGAGGACGGCCCGCTGGTGCTGACGCGCCGCCGTTCCGAAACAACCGCGCGTTAATCCCAAGTGCGAGACCACTGCTCACGGCGCTCGTGCTCCCGCGAGATCCAGTCGCTGCCCTCTGCCGCAACAGCCTCCAGGAGTGGCAGTGCCGCATCGATGCCGGAGGTCTGCATCTCCACGAGGAACAGCTCTGTCTCGTCTTCGAGTACAGCGTCATCGGCGTTGCGGAAGTTCTCGGCGACGACATTGATGTTCTGTCCGTTGACGAGGGTGAGGCAGAACTTGCGAGTGCGGAGGCGCTCCACCTCGCTTGCACCGGCACCCTCCCCACGGATGAGGCGCATACCCGTCTCGGCCACGCTCGCGGAAGCCAAGGCGTCATAGCGGAACAGGATGCGACGTTCGTTGCGCGCCTCACCCGTGAGAAAGTTCAGCTCCACCCTCATTTCCCGAACGCCACTGCCGGTGAGCAGGAAGATCTGCACCTCGTACTTCGAATAGCGCAGCGGGCCGTGTGACACGCGTGCCCGCTCCGCTCCGTTGGCCCCCTCGGTCATGACAACGTGGGTCACGAGGTCGTGAACGGACAGGTTATAACGACGCACGAGATCGTGCTTCAAGTAGATCTTGTCCATCGCGAGCCAACGGGCCATCTCGCCGTCGGACGGGCGGTCGGCCAGCACCTGGAGCCACTCTTCGTAGCCCCGCGTCTCCTCAGCGAACATCCGTTCGTCGTGCATGCGAGCAAGCATGCTCATTCGCGGGAGAGCGCGGATCTGAATTGCCCCTCTGATCGCGAAGATTCCACCGCCTACGACGAACACGGCCGGAGCAATGGCGTAGGCGGCGAACAGCAGGACGACACCGACGGCTGCGATGGCGATGCCGATGCGGTAGAACTTCGTGTCGCGCCGAGTTGAAGGAACGGCGATCCGAAACAGCTCGTTGGTGGCCCACCCGTTCGCGATGTGACGGGCGTGCCAACCCGCCAGCCAGCTCACAGCCCCCGCCGGGACCTGCGCATTGCCGTACAACTCCACGAACCGGTGCTTGAGATGGGTGCGAACACCCGCGGTGTAGCCCGGCCAGTCACCGGCGAAGTGCGGCCTCGCCTCGCTGAACCGGCTGTCGACGATCCTGTGGATCTCCTTCACGAACGCCGTGGAGACCCAGTGCCCGGGAGAACGCGGCTCCACCGGGTGCATCGGAGCCGCCACCCTCTGGCGCTGGATGTTCTCCCACATCGTCGCGGCCGATCGCTCGATGCCGTGGCGCACGGCCAGAAAGCCACCACCCAGCACCAGCGGCAGCCCCAGCAGAACCAGCCACGTACCTGTGAAACACGACAGCATCCCGAGAACTGCCACGGCTCCGCCGGCCACGGCGCGAACCCAGTCCTTCTGCTCGGCTTTCGTCTCAGCCGCGACGTACGGACGGGGTCGCGCAGGCTCCGGCTCGAAGAACTTCCAGGCCCGGTGCAAGCGACCGTTCGACATCCGCTGGGTCAGGACGCGGTGGGCGTAGGTGCTCTCGAGCTTGACCTGCAGCACACCGCTGAGAATCATGGCCAGGTGCTGGGTGATCTCGCCCTGGCGATCAGGAGGCAACGCACCGAACGCGGTGAGGATGTCGTCCAGACTCTCCCGATGACGCTCGCCCGCAGCCTCCCCTCGCACGTGCCTCATCAGTCGCCACACCACGGCGAACGCGTCCTGCCACTGGTCGTCCGGGAGTGACTGCGCGATCTTGTTCGCATCACGGACGTTCCTGAACAGCTCACCGTTCACCTCGTTGCAGGACCGGCCGCTGACCACGGAAAGGACGTAGTAGTACACCCTTTCCGCAGTGAGGTGCCCTTCACGCAGGAGGTCGCCGAAGATCTTCTCCGCCTCCCTGGGCACACCTGCTGCGAGGAAGTTGCGCGCAACGTTGTTGCGGCGCTCCGGCGGGTCGCCTTGGTTGATGTGATATGTGGACTCGTGGTGGAAGGTGGTGTCGCCGTAGTTGACGGCGTTCTGCTGCCCCACGTGGTCGGCCGACTGCTGGAAGTTCACCGCTTCTCCCCCAGGTTCATGTGGAAGTCCCCCGTGTTGACACCGTTCTGCTGACCGACCGTCCCGGCGTTCTGCGTGAAGGTCCCGAAACTGACCGATGGCACCGGCTTCGCACGAGAGCCGGCGGTCCGAGTGCGTTCAGGCGCTACGGCGGCGAGCGCAACCGCGAACGCAGCGGCGTTGCGAGCTGCCCGCTGCTGACCGCCCCGACGGTCCGTGACCGACTTCGACCCGTCGGCGTGGTCGCTGATTCCGCGCACAGTGGCCGTCGCGACTCGACCTGCCAGGTGCCCTGCCGCGGCGAAACCGGCACTCTCCATCTCGACCGCGACAGCGTCGTTGTAGTTGTGGTGCAAGGCATGCGCCACCGACGAGGCCCTCGAGTCCAGAACCACATCGCCGGCCGCGATCGCCTCGAAGTAGACCTCCGGTGCCTGCGCCTCACCGGGCGGTGCGAGCGGCTCGTGCCACTTGCGGGCCCGCTGCACCCGACGTGCGACCTGCTCTAGTTCGTGCGAGATCGCCCAGGCCTGAGGTCGCGCCAGGAAAGCTTCGTCGGTGCTCTTGCCTCCGTGGTAGGCATAAACCTTGGTACCCACCACGACATCGCCGATCTCCAACCATTCCCGCAATCCGCCTGCGACACCGACGAAGAGCACGGCGGCGGGCGAGAACTCGGCGACAGCCCGTTCGGTCAGCGTCGCGGCGGCCAGTGTCCCCTGCCCCGTCACCCCCACGGCGACCTGCCGCCCGGGATGCCCGGCAAGTGCCCCGACGTCGAAGAACGTCCCCTGGGTGTGCCGGTGTTCCCGGACGTCCACCAGGTGTGCGAGCACGGCTTCCTGCTCGACCGCGAGCGCGGTCAGGATCACGATCATCGTTTACTCCAAGACGTTCCTGCCATTACAGGACGTTCGACACGCACGACGAACAGGCGGATGGCGAGTCCGCGACGCAGCCGGTTCGTTCCGGTGAAGACAGCGCAGAGCTGAAGATTGCGGAGCCTAGGCCCGCAGCGCGGAGGAGGTTAGCCCCATCGCGCGTTTCGCGTCAAACCATCGGGTGAAATACCCCGAGCGTCCAGAGTAGACACCCATCAACCGAGAAAGTGGACATCCGCCAACGATTCCACACGAGCTTGAAAACCGAACCTGCTCGCCACCGCGTCCGTGACGATGTCGCGGTGGTCGAATGCGACACTCGCTTCAAAGAAGTCGGCGAGCGCCACCCATCGGGCAGCAGCGGCGTCACCCCCTGCTCGCGCGGCAGGAGCTCCGGCAACATAGGCGTGGAATGCCACACTTTCCACCACACCCCGCGGGTCACGCCCACGTTTGCCATAGTGCCCGAACCGCCGCAACTGGTTACGCGACATCACGACATCCGCCTCTTCTCTCAGCTCTCGCACTGCGGCGTCGGCCGCCCGCTCCCCCGACTCCACGAACCCGCCGGGCAGCGCAAGCGCGCCGCGGAACGGCTCCTTCCCTCGTTCCACCACAAGAACAGCGAGCAACCCACTCCGCTTCGTGAACAGCACGACGTCCGCAGCGAGCCTGCGATCATCATCAGCCATGCACGCAGACTAGGTTATTGTCAGGGTGACATCAAGTCGTGCCATGAAGATAGATCGTTATTCCAAGCCAATTGTCAAACAGAAACTAAGTCAAGAAGCCGACCGCGGTCGCATCATGGGCGGCAACAGCACGTCGGCGGCGCCAGCGCGGTAGAGCGCGGCCGGCCTGCCGTTGGGGCTCGGTCGCTTGTCCCCGGTCGGTTCGACAAACCCCGCCGACTCGGTGACCTTGCGGTGGAAGTTCGGCTTGTCGAGCTCCACACCCCAGACCGCCTCGTACACCTCACGCAACTCACCGATGGTGAACTCGTCTGCGCAGAAGGCTCTGGCAACCGTGCGGAACTGCAGCTCGCCCCTGGCGAGTTCCACCGCATCGATGAGGATCTCGTCGTGGTCGAACGCAAGCCCGTTGCGTTGCGCCTGCTCCACCGGCAGCCAGTGAGCTGCACGCGCGTCCGATCCAGCCGCGGGGAGTGGCAGATTGGGGGCAATGGCCAGGTAGGCGCACGTCACCACCCTCGGGCGACGCGGATCGCGATCAGGAGAGGAGTAGACACCCACCTGCTGCAGGTACAACTTGCCGGCATCGAGCCCGGTCTCCTCAGCCAGTTCCCGCGCAGCGGTCTCGTCCAGAGTTTCCTCGCCTCGAAGAAAACCACCTGGCAACGCCAACTGTCCCAGGAACGGTTCGTTGCCCCGTTCCACCACCAGCACGCACAGCGCACCGTCGCGGATCGTCAGGATGACGAGGTCGGCAGTGAGGGCGACGGTCTGGGGCGGACGACTGCTCATGGGCGCGAGCGTACTGACCAAGCGGCGCAGGAGCCTTACAAGGACTCGCCCGGAACGTGAACCCAGCCCACGCACTGCCCGCCGCCGACCTCGAGCTTGATGAGCGGCTCGAACAGACGAGCGTCGATACCGTCATACCCGTGTTTGATCACTGAGCGGTGGATCTGGTCCGAAACCACCACCACCAAGGACGGCGGCGCCTGTCGTGACCGGTCCTTCGCCACAAGGGCGTCGAGCAGGTCGATCGCTATGTCGATGTCCTCGCCGAACCAACCCGCTTCGTCGTAGGGCACGTCTCCCGGATGAATGGCCACCCGAAGCCTCAGCGGATGCTCCTGCTCTTGGTTGCGCTCGGCGAGCAGCTCGCTCAACCATGGCACGAACTTGGTCAACAATGACGTCTTCGGAACCCTGTCCATCGGATGGACCAGGGCGATGAGGCCTTCGCGCCGATCGACATACCGGTCACGAAGATCG
The DNA here is from genome assembly GCF_042725365.1 of Lentzea sp. NPDC060358. Taxonomy (NCBI): domain Bacteria; kingdom Bacillati; phylum Actinomycetota; class Actinomycetes; order Pseudonocardiales; family Pseudonocardiaceae; genus Lentzea; species Lentzea sp. NPDC060358. The sequence goes on from NZ_JBHXCW010000157.1 coordinate 9,014, forward strand.
GTGGTGATCTCACTGTTCACCAGGGCCTGTTCGACCAAGTCGTACATGGCCCGGCGGAGCTGAGCCCTCACCAGGTTGCCGCACGCTCTGGACGGAGTCATGCCCACAGCAATGATGATGCGCTGACACGGTTGTATCGACAGGGCACTCATGGCTCCCCGCCTCCTGACCCTCGTGAAGCTTGGAGGTGCGGGCTGCAGCTGCGATCACCCAGTGGTGGGAGTGAACTTCAGCCAACTTCAGTTTGACACATCTTTAGGTCTATAGTTGAGAGTAAGGCTCCACCAAGTCCCTAGCAATAGCCAAGAAGATGGCCCGGTTCATGCCATCGAGTGACTGAAGTCGGCGACAGATGATCGCGTTCACAACCACCTGGGACGAAGTACAGCTGTCGCCACCTAGTGCACTGAAGTTCGGCTGAAGGACGTGATGGCGTGACCTCTGCCGAGGACCCCGCGCTGCAGCTGGCGCGGCGGCTGCGATCGCTGCGCAAGCAGCACTGGCCTGGCAGGCGCATCACCCAGGAACAACTGAGTCAGGCGTTCGACGTCAGCGTGCCGTTGATCTCCTCGTGGGAACGATCAAAAGATCCGGCCCTGCCCCCCGTGCACCGGCTGGAAGCCTATGCGACCTTCTTCGCCACGGGTCGCTCAGTCGCGCAACGCCCGTACCTCCTGCCTGACCGGCTGAGTGAGGCCGAGCAAGCAGCCAAAGACTCGCTGCTCGTGGAGTTGGTCGACCTGCGAGACCGAGCTCAGAGTGGCGTCTCGGCCGAGGAAGCTCCGCCGTTGACGAACAACCTGTGGCGCTTCCCACCGCACGAGGACATCACGATCGTCTGCTCCGAACTCCCACAGCGACTGCTGACGCAACGGCCGTTCACCGATCCGGAGGACCCCGACTACGTCGCGCTCTACCGGTACTCCGATCTCGACTCACTGCTGGAGCTGTACGGCCACATACGTGCAATCAATCCACACAACGAAGTTCACGTCCGCAGTGGTGCCTCCTCTCTTCCCGCCAATGCTTACACAAGTCACCTGGTGCTGCTCGGAGGCATCGACTGGAACAAGGTCACTGCCGAAGTGCTGCATCGCATCGATCTGCCGATTCGCCAACAAGGACGGCCAGAAGATTCGGACACGGCAGCGTTCGAGGTCATCGTGGACGGGGCCGTCAAAACCTTCCGGCCAGTGCTGCGCAAGATCGGACAGCGGCAAGTTCTGGAGGAGGACGTCGCGCACTTCTACCGATCGCGCAATCCGTTCAACCGGAGGCGCACGGCCACCATCTGCAACGGTGTCTACTCACGCGGAGTTCTCGGGGCGGTCCGCGCCCTCACAGACCCCCGGTTCCGGGACCGCAACAACGAACACCTCATGAGCCGGTTCGCCGGACAGGAGACGATCAGCGTGCTCAGCCGCGTGCAGGTGCTGCAGGGTTCGGTGGTGACGCCGGACTGGACAAGTCCCGACTACCTGCTCCACGAATGGGCGATGTAATCGTTTTGACCAAGGCAGCCCAAATCTTCTCCGAGCACCATCACGGCTCGCATCGTCGACTGCTCGACAACGCACCCACAGCCCATTCCACGGCGCGCGTGGACGCGATCATCGTGCCCACGATACGCAGGCCGTGGGCACTGCAACATGCCCTGAGCCTTTCAGCGCAGCTGAAATGCCCGCTGGTTGCATTGTGCAGTGGCAGCTACACGTCGGCCGAAGCCGTGGCCAGTCTCGCTGCGGATTCTCCTGCGGAGGTAATCGCCATCGACATGGATGACCTCCCTTCGGGTTTGCTGCCCGACTTCAGGACCAGCGGACTGCTCAAAAAATCGTGGATTCGCCACAGCGACATCAGCATGAAACGCAACTTCGGACTGCTGATGGCACGAGCAGCCGGCTGGCAGCGCATTGTTTTCCTCGATGACGACGTGATGGTTCCGCAGCCATCGGATCTTCAAAGGGCCGCGGCGTTGACCGATAGGTACGCCGGGGTGGGCCTGAACATCCACGGATACCCCGACAATTCGGTCGTCTGCCACGCTTATCGCGCGGCCGGCGGGGTTCAGGACGTGTTCGTGGGTGGAGGTGCGCTCGCGGTGCACACCGGATCGACCTCGGCGTCGTTCTTCCCCAACATCTACAACGAGGACTGGTTCTTCCTCCTTGGTGACGAAAAGCTGCGCTCCACAGCGGTCACCGGCGTAGCGGTGCAGAATCCGTACGACCCCTTCGACCGCATCGAGCGGGCCCGCATGGAGGAGCTCGGCGATGTCCTGGCCGAAGGGCTGTTCTGGCTCCTGGACGAGGGCAGATCGTTGAGGGAGGCCGACATCGAGTACTGGGCCGGACACCTCGCGAGGCGAAGAACCTTCATCACCGAGACCATCGAGATGGTAAGTCGAAGCGCGGAACTCCCCGAACGGAAGAACCGGATGATCAGTTCGCTCAAGGCTTCCCGAGGACGGAACATCGTCATCAGCCCTGAGCTGTGCGAAAGCTACGTGCACGCGTGGCGTCTCGACCGCGGCACCTGGCAACGTCATCTCGATCGGATCCAGTCCGCCAGGAAGCACAACCACCTCAAGGACAACCTGGAAAAGGTGGTCGACCGCCTCGGTCTCGCGCTCAGGAGCAGGCACCTACGCGGCCAGCAACCTGCTCATGACAATGCAGATCTCCACTCGGCGACGACCGTTGCCGTCACCGACCGAGTAGCACTTGACCGTCCCGTGCCGCCATCTCCGATAGCCCATGCGGCCGTACCAGTCCTCGGCGTCGTGATTGGTCAACTCGACGGCCAACGCAGCCTCGCGGAAGCCCTCACGGGCCAGCACGTTCTCGGCTTCGTCGATGAGCCGGGTCCCGATGCCCTCACCCCGGTGCTGTCGATGGACCTCCACATGAGTGATGAGCGGTACGCCGGGCAGGTGCAGACGGATCTCCGGCTCCTCCGCGGGCTCCAGCCACAGGTAGACCACACCGACCACGAGTCCGAACTGCCAGGCTGTCAGGAGCACGCCCTGCTCTCTTGACTGGCGGCCGAGACGGTCGGCGAAGTACCTGCGCTGCCCAAGGCGCCGTGCCAGCGACTCGAGATCGTCGGGTCGTGCCGGTCTGATGGTCAAGTCGCGCATGCCACCCCTGCACCAGGTTACCGAACCAGTCAGATGATCCACCCGATCGGCCGACCAGTCCGATGTGGACGATAAGGATTCCTGTCACCGTACGCTGGAGGCATGGCCTCGGTGTTCGTGAACTACCGCGTCCAGGACCAGCCCGGATACGCGACGCTGGTCCACCAGGCGCTGGCGCAGCACTTGGGCGCCGATCAGGTCTTTCTCGCCTCTCGCTCCATCCGCTTGGGTGATGACTTCGTCGACCAGGTTTTCGACACCTTGAGCCGCTGCAAAGTGCTGATCGCGGTCATCGGCGACAAGTGGCGAAGCCTGTTGGGCGATGAGGCAACAGACTGGGTACAACGGGAGATCAGCAATGCCTTTTCGCATCGAATTCGAGTCATCCCAGTCCTGATCGAGAACGCGGAGATGCCGACGGAGACAGAACTGCCCATGTGCATCAAGGCCTTGGCACGGTGCCAGCACCTTCGGCTGAGGCACTACACCGTCGAGAACGACATGGCTCACCTCGTACGCGAACTGCGCAACCTGGTACCGCACCTCACCGATGACGCACGCGCCTCCGGCCCGGCAACGTCGTTCCAGTTCGAGAGCGCCCTGAACTGCGAGTTCGTGATCGTGCAAGGTGACATCCTGCGGTGCACCACCGCGGACGTCTGGGTCAACAGCGAGAACACCGACATGCACATGGCCCGGCCAACGGACTTCAGCGTGTCCGGCATCATCCGGTTCTGGGGATCCAGCCGCGACCAAACAGGCCGGATGATCGACGACCCGATCGCGGCCGAGCTCGAGACCCTGGTGGGACAGAGGCCTGTCTCGCCCGGAAGCGTGTTCGTCACCGGCAGCGGTCAGCTCGAGAACACGCACAACGTGCGGCGGGTGATCCATGTGGCCGCGGTGCACGGCGAACCTGGAGTCGGTTATCGCCAGGTGGGGAACGTGGGCGGCTGCGTGCGCAACGTTCTCAACACCCTCGAGGGGCTGGCGAACGCTCGCAGCGTGCTGTTCCCGTTGCTGGGAACGGGTGAGGCCGGCGCCGATGTCGATGCCACCGCCGAGGCAGTGGTTTCGGCGGCAGTCGACCACGTCGTCGACCATCTCGACACGAAGCTGTGCCGGATCCACTTCCTCGGCTACACGCGACGGGAAGCCGAGGCTCTCACCAGAGTCTTTCGCCGGCTCTCCTTGATTCCCGTTGCTTGACAAAAACTCGACACCTCAGGGGAACGAGGCAATGAGGAGGTAGCTTGCCTGCAGGGGTGCGCTGCCAGAACAGGATCAAGGTGACGATCGAACCTGCCGACACCGTTGTCGTGCTGACAGCCTTGGAATGCGAGTACGCCGCAGTCCTGAGCTACGTCGAGGCGCCTGCGGTGCACCGCCACGCTGCCGGCACACGGTTCGCGATCGGCCGGGTTCACGGTGGAACCGGACGAGTCGTGGTGGCTTTGGCAGGAGCTGGGACAGCGTCGGCCGCGGTCCTGGCCGAGCGAGCGATCACCGAGTTCCGGCCACGCGCCGTGTTGTTCAGCGGGATCGCCGGCGCGCTGCACGATGATCTGGAACTGGGCAGCGTCGTCGTCGCCACCAAGGTCTACGGGTACCACGGCGGGTTCGAGGAGCGGACAGGTTTCCGGGCCCGCCCGCAGGCGTGGGACGCCGACCACGAGCTCGAACAGATCGCGCGCAGTGTCAGCCGAACCAGCGCCTGGCGGCGTGGTCTCCGCATCGACCCTGACGTGTTCTTCCGGCCGATCGCTGCGGGTGAGGTCGTTCTCAACTCCCGTGACACGCCGCTGGACAAGCAGTTGCGGCTGCACTACGCGGACGCGTCCGCCATCGAACAGGAAAGCGCCGGCACGGCGAAGGCCGCTCAGCTCAACAGGGCGCCGTTCCTGGCGGTGCGCAGTATCAGCGACAAAGCCGATGGCCTGAAGTACGAGACCGACCGCGCCGGATGGCAAACGACGGCAGCTCGCAATGCCGCGGCTTTCACCATCGCCGTCGCGACCGAATTGCTCTCATCGGTTCCCGCGCAGTCGCGCCGGTTGAGCAAGCCGGTGAACGTCAACTGGCGTACGAATCTCACCGGGACGCGATCTGCGTTCGAGCTTTGCGCCATCGAGGTGCACCTCGTGCCGATGGACGACTTCGGCCAGTTGGAGGCGTATCGGCTGGACCGGCTGCCCGGCATCCTGTCCGACCACGGCAGGGCGCGCGGTCTGTTCAGCGGCACCGAAAGGCTCGCCTCCGAAGTCGTGACCGAGGCCGTATGGGTGCGTTCGGCACCGAGTCCCGGCGGGCACAGGGGGCTCGCGGTACATCTGACCGGCCAGCGGTCGGCCTGGTTGCCGCTTCTCGGCAATGCACGAGGGCCAGTGCTCGACCGCGGCGCCCTGAACGACCAGATCGAAAAGTCTCTGCGCTGGCTCGCCGAGATCGCGAGCCTTCCGGCACCGACGGAGGTCGTCCTGGCTGCAGGCCTCGAGCCCGCCGCAGGGCTTGCCGAAAGCCACGCAGGCGGATTCTGCACCGCTTCGCACCTCAGAGTGCTCTCGGAGGACGCACTGCCCATCCCCGACCTGCTCCAGCAGACGCGAGAGGCGGCCGCCGACCTCACGGCCCGGTTGTACGAGGCCTTCCGCCGCTCCTGCTGACGCCGCGAGTTTTTGCCGCCGTGCAACCTGTGAACAGCACCCAAGATCGACTTGTGGCGCTCTGGCCCCGTCACGGGTAATCATGCGGGTGGGCTGACCAACGGAGAGGGCAACGGAGGGACCGAGAACAACGGGAGTCTGGATGACCACAGGGGGCAGGAAGCAGCTCGGCGTCGACCTGGACGAGCTGCGGCTGCTGGTCGGCATGTCCTACCGCGAACTGGCGCGGCGCACCGGGTGCGCGCGCAGCACGTTGCACGACGCGTTGACCGGGCGGCGGTTCCCGCGGCTCGACACCGTCCTGGCGATCGCCAGGGCCTGCGGCGGTGACCCGGCGCGGTGGCGGCTCCGCTGGGTCGCGGCGTGCCGTCGTTCAGGCGCACCGCACCGCGCCGACGACGTCGCGGCAGGCGATCAGACCCAGCTGACGGGAGTCCTGTGAACGCGGGTTGTCGCCTGACACGGCCACGAAGCCGTCCGGCACGCGGTGCACGTCCGGCATGGCCGGCGCGAGCCACGGTGGCACGGGATCGCCCGCTACGGCCGCCACCCTCTTGACGCGGTGGGGCAGGTCGGGGTCCGCCACGCGGAACACGATCACCTCGCTGCGCCGCGGAGAGCGGAAGAGCCTGCGCGCCAGCAGTTCCTGGCCGTCGCGCAGGGTGGGGGCCATGCTGTTGCCCCGCACGGTGACCCTGGTCCACATCAGCTCACCCTCGCGTCCTGGTAGCCGTCCGCCTGCAGTCGGAACAGGCGGGCGTACTCGCCGCCCGCGTCCATCAGCGCGTCGTGGTCACCCTGTTCGGCGATCCGCCCGCCGGCCAGGGTGACGATGACGTCGGCCTCGCGCAGCGCGGCCATCCGGTGGGAGATCAGCAGTCTCGTCCTGCCCTCGGCGTGGCGGCGCACGGTCTCGTGCACGCGGTGCTCGCCTTCCGCGTCCAGGCCGGACGTCGGCTCGTCGAGGACCATCAGCTCGGCGTCGGTGCGCATCAGGCACCGCGCCAGCGCCACCCGTTGCCACTGCCCGCCGGACAGCGCGACGCCCGGCCGGTCCTCGTCCGCGTGGGTTCTCGACAGGACCGTGTCGTAGCCCGCGGGCAGGGCTTCGAGGACGTCGGCGACGCGGGCGGTCCTGGCCGCCTCGGCGATCCGCTCGCGGTCGTCCAGCGCGTCCGCCCGGCCGATGCCGATGTTCTCCGCCGCGGTGAGGTCGTAGGCCATGAACTCCTGGAACACCACGCCGATCCGCCGCCGCAGCTGCGCCACGTCCAGCTCGCGCAGGTCCACGCCGCCCCAGGTGATCGATCCGCGCTGCGGGTCGTAGAACCGGCACAGCAGCTTCACCAGCGTGCTCTTGCCCGCGCCGTTGACACCGACCAGTCCCACGGCCCGGCCCGCGGGGATCGTCAGGGTCACGCCGCGCAGCACCCACGGTCCGTCTTCCCCGTAGCGGAACCAGACGTCGCGCAGTTCGATCGCGCCGGCGACCGGTGCCCGTCCGCCGTCGGCGAGGTCGTCCCCGGTGTGCAGGACGTCGAGGTAGTGCCCGAACAACCGCACCGCGCGCCCGGCCTCGCCCAGGTGCAGCACGACCCCGGACAACCCGGTCTGCACCCCGGCCACCGCGCCGAGGAACAGCACGAGGTCGCCGGCGGACGACTGCCCGCGCACCACGTTCAGCGCCACCACGACCGTTCCGGCACCGGCGACCACGGCCCCGAGCAATGCCAGGGCGCTCTGCACTCCCGTTCCCCTGCGCTGCGCCCGCAGCCGCGCACCGGAGACCGCGACCAGCGACCCGATCATCCTGGTGTGCAACAGCTCCCCGAGGCCGAACAGCCGGATCTCCTGGGCGGCACGGACATCGGTGAGCAACGCGCGGTAGAACAACCGCCGCCGGTCGGTCGCGACCCAGGCCTCCTCGGTCGCCGCCTCACGCCGTGCGGTCGCGAGGCGTGCGAACACGGCCGTGACCACGGAGGCCAGCAGCAGCAACGTCATCGGGGGCCACACCACCAGCAAAGCACCCGTGAAGCTCGCCAGCAGCACGACCGAGCGGACCAGCTCCTGCACGAACTGCGACAGCGTGCCGGGTGCCTCCTGCGCCGCCTGTTCCGCGAGCCGCAGCCGGTCGTGGAACGCGGGGTCCTCGATCCTGCGCAACCCCGGCAGCGTCGCGACCCGCCGGAACAGCGCGCCCTCGACGGTGAGCGCGACCCGCTGGCACACCACCTCCCCGAGGTAGCCGCAGAGGTAGAGCAGCGCGATCGCGACGCCACCCGTGACCGCCGAGGCGATCGCCAGGAACGCCGCCCGGCCGGCGCTCGCCGTGTGCGAGGTGAGCTCGTCGACCAGCAGCATGGTCAGCCAGGCGCCGGCGGCCGGGGCGGCGCCCGCGAGCACCGTGAGCGCGAGCGTGCCCCCGGCGATCACCGGCGCGGCCCGGAAGGGCAGCGCCAGGGCCGTGGCGGCGGTGCGGATCATGCCACCGGCACCGGGTCGCCGGCGAAGTCCTCGAGCCTGGTCCCGGCGGCCGTCACGACCCCGCCGTGCGTGCGGACCAGCGTCGGGAAGGCCAGGACGCCGAACACCGACAGCACGGGGTCGTCCGCGCCGACCACGACGACCCGCCCCAGCGCGCCGACCTTGCCGGCCAGTCGGCGCGTGGCCTCGGGATCACTCGGGTCACCGTCCACAACGGACACGAACTCGCCGGTGGGGCGGTTGTCCAGCAACGCGTCCGTCAGCGCGCGGCACGGTCCGCAGCCGACCGAGAAGAAGCCGACCTGCACCGCACCGGTGAGGTCGGCCTCGGTGAACGGGCGGCCGTCCGTGCCGGTCGCCAGGAAGGGCGGCACGACCGTGCCGGGCCGGGGCAGGTTCGTGGTGCGCGCGGGGCGGTCCTGCAACTCCCGCACCCTGGCCACCAGGCCGAACGTGAACAGCACGTGCAGCGCCACCACCACGGCGAGCAGCACGACGGCGATCGTGAGCAGGGTCAACGGTTCCTCCCATGAACCGGGTGCCGGCACGAAGGCACCCACGACGGCAACGCCGATCAACGCCGAGTTCCGCACGAGGTGCCGGATCCCCAGCACGTCTCCCCCGGCACCGAAACACCTGCAGCGCACCGGTTGCGCGCCGCGCATCGCCAGCACGATCGCTCCGCAGAACACCGCGAGCAGCGCCACGGCGGCGGCGTGGCCGAGGCGCGTGCCGGGAACGGCCAGCAGGACGGCGGTGACCGCCTCCCCGGCGAGCACCGCGCCTGCCGAGAAGCCTGCGGGCAGCCGGGGTGCGAGGGCGGCGACCGAGTCGCGGAACTCCGCGAACGCGCGCCGGGTGCGCACCTTGCCGGCGACCGCCGCGACGAAGACGGCGGCGAGCAGCACACGAGCGAACAGGTCGAACACCGGGGCCTCCCGCGACAGGTGCGGGG
>NZ_JBHXCW010000158.1:0-18188 GCF_042725365.1 Lentzea sp. NPDC060358
GCGAGCGTCGCGCGGAACACCGCCGCCTCCTCGTCGTCGCGGCGGATCTCCCGGTGCGCCCGGGAGAACGTGCGCCACGCGACGTTCCAGTCCCGTCGGCGGAGGTCACCTCGACCACCGGCGAGTCGGCGGTGCGGTGCACGCGGGTCGTGGTGCCCGACTCGAGCGACGACACGGCGACCGGCACGGGCGTCGAGCCGAGCAGCGCGAGCAGCCAGCGGATCGGGCGCGTGAACGACAGCTTCGGGTCGTTCCACTTCATGTTCTTCTCGGCGCGCAGCTCCGAGACGACCTCGGCCAGCAGCCCGCTGAGCACCTCGACGGCGCCGCGGCCGGTGTCGGTCTTGGTCAGCGCCACGAACTCGACGCCGTTCTCGGTGACCCGGCCCAGCGCGGAGACGTCGACGCCCTGGCCGCGGGCGAAGCCCTGCACGGCCTTGGTCGGGTTGCCGTCGCCGTCGAACGCCGCGGACACCCGAGGGCCGCGCACGGTCCGTTCGGCGTCGGGCTCGCTCGGCGCCACGGAGGGCACCTGCACGACGATGCGGCGCGGCGTGCCGTGCACCGTCACGGCGCCGTGCGTCAGCCTCGTGGCGCCCAGCTTCGCCGTCACGGCCTCGCGCACGGCGTCGGCCGTCCTGGTCACCTCGTGCGGCGGCAGCTCCTCCGTGCCGATCTCGAACAGCAGCGTGGCCGGCGCGACGACGTCGGCGAAGGACGTGGGCGCGGGGGCCGCGTCCGCCACGGCGGCGACGCCCAGCGGGTGCCCGAGCTCGGCCCGGCGCTCGGCCCACAGCCCGGCGACCTCGCGGGCCAGGCCGCGCATCCGGCCGAACGCGCGGGCGCGCTCGGTCGTCGAGATCGAGCCGCGCGCGTCCAGCACGTTGAAGATGTGCGAGCACTTCAGCACGAAGCTGTGCGCCGGGACGGGCAGGCGGGCGTCGAGCATGCGGCGGGCCTCGGTGGCGAACTCCTCGAAGAGGCGCTTGTTCGCCTCCACGTCCGCGTCGTCGAGGTAGTACCGCGACATCTCGTACTCGGCCTGGCCGAACGCCTCGCCGTAGGAGATGCCGGGCGCGTAGGCGATCTTCTTGAAGTGGTCGACGCCCTGCAGCGCCATCATGATCCGCTCGATGCCGTAGGTGATCTCCACCGACACCGGGTCGAGCGTCATGCCGCCGGCCTGCTGGAAGTAGGTGAACTGGGTGATCTCGAGGCCGTCGAGCCAGACCTCCCAGCCGAGGCCCCAGGCGCCGAGCGCCGGCGAGGCCCAGTTGTCCTCGACGAACCGGACGTCGTGCGCGCGCACGTCGATGCCGAGCGCCTCGAGCGAGCCGAGGTAGAGCTCCTGGGGGTCGCCCGGGTCGGGCTTGAGGATCACCTGGAACTGGGTGTGCGTCTGCAGCCGGTTCGGGTTCTCGCCGTATCGGGCGTCGTCGGGCCGCACGGACGGCTCCACGTACGCGACGCGCCACGGCTCGGGACCGAGCACCCGCAGCACGGTGGCCGGGTTCAGCGTCCCCGCCCCGACCTCGGTGTTGAACGGCTGCACCACGATGCAGCCTCGGTCGGTCCAGTACTTGGTCAGCGCGAGCAGCGCGTCCTGCATCGTCAACACGGCGACGAGTCTACGAAACAGACAAAACCCCTGGTCACGGGCCCTGGATCGAGTGGCTTCGACCACTGTGTCACGCTGTGCACAACCGGGGAGCGTTCCCGTACGTCTACTTGGTGTACCCGGAAGTAGCGAGAGGAGCGGGTGTGGACAACCGGCCGCCGCGGCCAGGAGATCCGAGCGGAACTCCCAGGCGACCCTCCGCCACCCCGCGTTCCCAGGCGGGGCAGCCCCGCCGCCCCCAGGTACCGCCGCGCGGCTCGGAACCACCGCGCCGCGAGCCCCGCAAGGCGGATCCGCCCAGGCGGGAGCCGTCCAGGGAGCCGCAGAAGAGGCCGGAGCCGCCCCGCCGCGAACCCCCGAAGCGCGAGACGCCCCGCGGCGCCGCGGCGAAGCGGGAGTCGTCGAGCAGGAGCGAGCCGCCGCGCCGCACGCCGCGCACGGGCGACCGCAACACCCCGGCGAGTTCCCGCCCGCTGGCCGACCGCCCGACGGTCCGCACCGCCCCGGCGAAGGTGAGGACCCCCGCGCCCCGCCCGCGGCCGCGGCCCGCCGCCGCCCGGCGCCCGGTCCGCAGCGGAGCAGGAGTCGGCGCCAAGGTCTTCGTCAGCATGCTGTCCGCCGCGATCCTCGTGGTCACCGGCGTCGCGTGGCAGAACCTGACCGCGCTGACCGACGGCCTGACCAAGCAGGACCTGAACCTCGCGGACGCGGGCGAGAAGCCCGCCGACGGCGCGATCGACATCCTGCTCGTCGGCATGGACAGCCGCACCGACTCCAAGGGCAACCCGCTGCCGCAGAACATCCTGAACGAGCTGCAGGCGGGCGGCAGCGACGACGGCGGCTTCAACACCGACACGCTGATCCTGCTGCACATCCCGAACGACAGCGGCAAGGCCTACGCGGTGTCGTTCCCCCGCGACTCCTACGTGAAGATCGCCGGCGGCTACGGCCGCCACAAGATCAACTCGGCCTACGGCTTCGCCAAGAACGACGCGGCCGAGAAGCTGCAGGGCAGCGGCAAGAGCCCGCAGGACGTCGAGATGGAGTCGCGCAAGGCGGGCGCGAACAACCTGATCGAGACGATCCAGGGCCTCACCGGCGCCAACATCGACCACTACGCCGAGGTCAACCTCGTCGGCTTCTACGACATCACCAAGGCCATCGGCGGCATCGACGTCTGCCTGAACGAGAACGTCCGCGACAGCTTCTCCGGCGCGAACTTCAAGGCGGGCCCGCAGACCATCGAGGGCAAGAACGCGCTGGCGTTCGTCCGGCAGCGCCACGGCCTGCCGATGGGCGACCTCGACCGCGTCGTGCGCCAGCAGGTCTTCATGGCGGGCCTCGCGAAGAAGATGCTCTCCGCGGGCGTGCTCACCGACAGCACCAAGCGCGGCGACATGATCAAGGCCGTCAGCGGCGCGATCGTGCTCGACGACGGCTGGGACATCACCAAGTTCGCCCTGCAGATGAAGGACATGACGGGCGGCAACATGACGTTCCAGACCATCCCGACCGGCAACCCCGACCTGCAGACGCCCGAGGACGGCTCCGCGGTCGAGGTCGACGAGTCCGAGGTGCGCTCGTTCGTCAAGAACCTCGGCAAGGACCCGGCGTCGTCGACCCCGCCCGACCCGAAGTTCGACAACGCGACGGTGACCGTCGACGTCCGCAACGCCTCCGGCGTCCCCGGCCTCGCAGCCCAGGTGCAGCAGTCGCTCGTCGCGAAGGGCTTCAAGGCGGGCCCGACGGGCAACGCCGAGGCCATGAAGAAGTCGGTCGTCCGCTACGGCAAGGGCGGCGAGGCGGGCGCCAACGCCGTCCAGAACGCCCTGGGCGGGATGAACGTCGAGGAGGACGTCGACATCCCCGCCGGGACCGCCCGCGTGTTCCTCGGCTCGGACTACTCCGGACCGGGCGCGCAGGGCTTCGCGGCGGCCTCGCCGCTCCACTTGGACGGTGCCCGGCAGCAGCCCGCACCCGACCCGAACTCCCCCAAACCCATCACCGCGGACGGCGTGCGCTGCGTGAACTGATACCCAGAGTAGAGAAGTATCGCCCATTCGGGGGATTCTGGCCGCAAGTTGCGTAAGCGACGAAGCTCCTGCGCCTTCCATCACCGTGAGACCCGCTCACGGGGTGGAGGGACCATTGCAATCCGCGACAGGCCAAATCGACACGGCGGCGTACCAGCGCGTGCTCGGTGATGAGATCCGCAGCCTTCGCAAGCAGCGCGGGTGGACCCGCAAGGAGCTCAACAAGCGGCTGCAGACGGAGATCTCGCTGCAGACGCTGGCCACCTACGAACTGGGCACCCGCCAGTGCTCGGTGGTGCGGCTGGTGGAGATCTGCCACGCCCTCGACGTTCCGGCGCACGAAGTCCTCGCTCGTGTGCACGAACGCTTCTTCGGCGACGCTCCCGCGGGCCACCTCACGCTGAGCCTCGCGGCGGTCGCGGTCACCGACAACCCGCGCCTGCTGCCGCTCAAGCGCTGGGCCGCCGGAAGACTGCACGCGCTCGCGCCGGGCGTCTCGCCCGAGGTGCACCTCGACCTGCCGGCGCTGGAGAACATGGCGCAGCTCTGCCAGCTGCCCACCGTGGAACTGATCCGCACGCTGCGCGCCCTGAGCCGCTAGGACGACCCCGCGCGAACCGGGAACGAGGCTCCACCAGACGGTGCCGGCACTCCACCGTCGAGCCCGCCCGCACCCCGCGCGCACCGGGCCGGTCGTCGTACCGAACCCCGTTCACACCAACGCAACGACCGTCCGGAAACGGGGAATTCCACCGCCGGTAGAGTCGCTGGGGTGAACGATTCCCCCGCCCGCCTCCCCCTGCGCACCGCAGCCGCCGTGAAGCTGGGCAACCTGAGCTCCACGCTGTCCCAGAAGATGGGTCTCGGCGCCGGCGGCATGATCGGCGGCCGGGTGGCGCTGAAGCTCGACCCGCAGGCGCTGAACCGGCTGACACAGGGCCGCAGGGTCGCCGTCGTCACCGGCACGAACGGCAAGACCACCAGCACCATGATGCTGGCCAGGGCCGTCACGGCGCTGGGCGAGGTCGCCACGAACCACAGCGGCGCCAACATGCCCGACGGCCACGTCACGGCGCTGTCGAAGCAGCCGGACGCGCCGTACGCCGTGCTGGAGTGCGACGAGGCCTACTTCCCGTCCGTCGCCGGTGCCAGCACCCCGTCGGTGGCCGTGATCCTCAACCTGTCGCGCGACCAGCTCGACCGCGTCGGCGAGGTCCGCACCATCGAGCGGTCGCTGCGCGACGCGATCTCGTTGCTGCGCGACTGCACGATCGTCGCCAACTGCGACGACGTGATGGTGACGAGCGCGGCCTGGAACGCGGCGAAGGTCGTCTGGGTCGCCACCGGCACCGGCTGGCACCACGACTCGGCGAGCTGCCCCCGCTGCGGCAACCCGATCCGCTGGCAGGGCGAGCACTGGCACTGCACGGGCTGCGACCTCGCGCGCCCGCACCCGAACTGGATCACCGCCGACGAGGCGATGATCACGCCGGAGCACCAGAAGCTGGAGCTGCGCCTCACGCTGCCCGGCAAGTTCAACCAGGCCAACGCCGTCATGGCCGCCGCCGCCGCGCACGCGATGGGCGTGCCGACGGAGGAGGCGGTGCGCCGGCTGCGCGGCGTCTCGAACGTCAGCGGCCGCTACCGCACGATCCAGCGCAACGGCCGCAGCGCGCGCCTGTTGCTCAGCAAGAACCCGGCGGGCTGGAGCGAGACCCTCACGGTCGTCAAGGAGGCCAACCACCCGGCCGTCCTGGTGATCAACGCCCAGGAGGCCGACGGCCGCGACCTGAGCTGGCTGTGGGACGTCCCGTTCGAGCGGCTGCAGGGCCGCACGGTCATCGCCTCCGGCGAGCGCGCGACCGACCTCGCCGTCCGCCTGACCTACGCCGAGGTCGAGCACACGATCGTGCCCGACCCGTTGAAGGCCGTCGACCAGATGCCGCCGGGCGCGGTCGAGGTCATCGCCAACTACACCGCGTTCCGCGACTTGAATGCCAGGGCTGCCGCTGATGAGTGAGTCGACTGTCCAGATCGCGCTCGTGCTGCCGGATCTCCTCGGCACGTACGGCGACTTCGGCAACGCCGTGGTGCTGCAGAAGCGCATGGCGTGGCGCGGGATCAAGGCCGAGATCGTGCCGATCAACTACGGCGAGCCGGTGCCCGACTCGTGCGACATCTACGTCGTGGGCGGCGGTGAGGACACCGCGCAGACGCTGGCGGTGAAGCACCTGCGCGAGCACCCCGGCCTGCAGCGCGCCGTCACGAAGGACGCCGTGGTGCTGGGCGTGTGCGCCGGCATCCAGATCTTCGGCGAGAGCTTCACCCGTGCCGACAACGTCACGCACCCCGGCATGGGCCTGATCGACTCGACGTCGCACGCGGGCGGCAGCCGGGCGATCGGCGAGGTGCTCGCCGAGCCCGCCGGCGGCCTGTTCCAGGGTGTGCTGACCGGGTTCGAGAACCACCAGGGCCGCACGGTGCTGGGCCCGGCCGCCCGGCCGCTCGCGCACGTCAAGGTGGGCACGGGCAACGACGGCAGCGTCGAGGGCGCGGTGCAGGGCAAGATCGTGTGCACCTACCTGCACGGCCCGGTGCTGCCCCGCAACCCCGCGCTCGCGGACATGCTGATCGAGTGGGCCACGGGCACGAAGGTCGCGCCGCTGGACCTGCCGGCCGTCACCGCGATGCGTGCGGAACGGGTCCGGGCAGCGAGCTAGCTCCCCCGAGCCGGCCGGCCACCCCCGGCCAGATCACGTCCATCACGTAGCCGGTCGCGAGCGCGGGCCCCACCGAGGGCCTGCGCTCGCACCACACCGCGAGCCGTTCACACGCCCCGACGACGATCTCCGCGAAGGCCTCGGCCTCCAGCGGATCGATCTCCGGCGCGAACGACACCAGCACGGACCCGATCATGTCCGTCTGCTGCTGCCGGATCCCCTCGACCTCCTCCTGCGCCGACGGCACCGCGATCGCGGCCTCCTGCCGCAGCAGCGCCCAGGACCTCTGGTGGTCGACGATGAACTCGAAGAACGCCCGCAACCCGAGTCGCAGGAACTCCTCCGGGCCCGTCGCGCCCGCGATCGCCGCGGCCGTCTTCTCGCGCAGCTCCGTGCGCGCGCGGTGGATGCAGCCGATGAGCAGGCCCTCCTTGGAGCCGAAGTACTCGTAGAGCATCGGCTTCGAGACGCCGACGCGCTCGGCGATCTCGTCCATCGACGTGGCCAGGTAGCCCTGTTCGGCGAAGATCTCCTCCGCGACCGTGAGCATCTGGGCCATGCGCTGGGCCTTGGGCATGCGGCGGCGCGGAGCAGTCACGAACGGAGTCTACCGCTCGTAACTTACTTCGAGTAACCTACTGCGAAGTAGCCACCGCGAGCGGAGGGACTCCCCATGCACCGAGAGACGAAAGTGCTCGTCATCGGCACCGGCTTCGCCGGCCTGGGCATGGCCGTCGAACTGAGGCGGCGCGGTGAGCACGACTTCGTGGTGCTCGAGAAGGCCGCGGACCTCGGCGGCACGTGGCGGGACAACTCCTACCCCGGCTGCGCGTGCGACGTGCCGTCGCACATGTACTCGTTCTCGTTCGAGCTGAACCCGCGGTGGTCGCGGATGTTCGCGCAGCAGGGCGAGATCTTCGACTACCTGCAGCACGTCGCCGACAAGTACGGGCTGCGGCCGCACATCCGTTTCGACACCAAGGTCTCCGGCGCGCGGTGGGACGACGACGCCAAGCGCTGGCACGTCACGACCGAGCAGGGCGACACCTACACCGCGCAGGCGCTGGTGGCGGGCGTCGGCGCGTTGCACATCCCGAACGTGCCGGAGCTGCCGGGCATCGAGAAGTTCGCCGGGAAGGCGTTCCACAGCGCGCAGTGGGACCACGACCTCGACCTGACCGGCAAGCGCGTCGCGGTCGTCGGCACGGGCGCGTCCGCGATCCAGTTCGTGCCGAGGATCGCGGGCTCGGCCGGTTCGCTGAAGGTCTTCCAGCGCACGCCACCGTGGATCATGCCGAAGGCCGACCGCGAGATCACCGCGCGGGAGCAGAAGCTGTTCCGCGCGCTGCCTCTCGCGCAACGGCTCTACCGCGACTTCGTCTACTGGGTGCGCGAGTCGTCGGCGCTCGGCTTCGCGGTCAACCCGAAGATCATGCGCTTCGCGCAGGGGATCGCGTTGCGGCACATGAAGAAGCAGGTGCCGGACGCGCGGCTGCGCGGCAAGCTGAAGCCCGACTACACCATGGGCTGCAAGCGCGTGCTGATCTCCAACGACTACTACCCCGCGCTCGGCCGCCCGAACGTCGACCTGGTGACGGACAAGATCTCCGAGGTCCGCGAGAAGTCCATCGTGGACGGTTCCGGTACCGAGCACGAGGTCGACGTCATCATCTACGGCACCGGTTTCCACGTCGTCGACTCGTTCGACTACCTGGACATCCAGGGCAGGGGCGGCGTCGACCTCGCGAAGCAGTGGCGCGAGAAGGGGATCGAGACCTACTTCGGCATCACGGTCTCGGGGTTTCCCAACCTGTTCTTCCTGCTGGGCCCCAACACCGGGCTCGGCCACAACTCGGTCGTCTTCATGATCGAGTCGCAGATCCGGTACGTCGCGCAGTGCCTGCGGCTGCTGGACCGGCACCGCGCGGCGGAACTGGACGTGCGGCCGGAGGCCCAGCGGGAGTTCAACTCCGAACTGCAGCGCAAGCTCACCAAGGGGGTGTGGACCCAGGGCGGCTGCACGAGCTGGTACCTCGACGCGCAGGGCGTGAACCGCACCGTGTGGCCGGGTTTCACCTGGCGGTACTGGATGCGGACCAAGCGCGTGCGCGCCGAGGACTACGTGCTCACGGCGGAGAAGGCTACGGCTTCACGACGACCTTGAGGGCGGTCCGCTCGTCCATCGCCTGGTAGCCCTGGGCGATGTCGTCGAGCGAGACCGTCCGGTCGAACACGGGACCGGGGTCGATCCGCCCCGCGAGCACGTCGGCCAGCAGCTCCGGCAGGTAGGCCCGCGCGGGCGCGACACCGCCGCCGATGGCGATGTTGCGGCCGAAGAGCCCCCGCAGCGGCAGCCCCGGCATCTCGTGCGGCACGCCGACGTAGCCGATCCTGCCGCCGTCGCGGACGATGCCCATCGCGGTCTCCCACGACTGCTCGGTGCCGACGCACTCGAGCACGCTCGCCGCCCCGAGCCCGCCGGTCATCTCCTTGATGCGCTCGACGGCGGCGTCCCCGCGTTCGGCGACCTGGTCCGTGGCGCCGAACAGCCTGGCGACCTTGGCGCGGTCCTCGTGCCGTCCCAGCGCGATGATCCGCTCGGCACCCAGCCGCTTGGCCGCGAGCACGCCGCACAGGCCGACCGCGCCGTCACCGACGACCGCGACGGTGCTGCCGGGCTGCACGCCGGCGCCGAGCGCGGCGTGGTGACCGGTGCCCATGACGTCGGACAGGCTCAGGAACGCGGGCAGCAGCTCCGCCGGCGCGTCCGACGGGACCCGGACCAGCGTGCCGTCGGCGAGCGGCACGCGCACGGCCTCGCCCTGGCCGCCGTCGCTGCCCTTGGCGCCCCAGAACCCGCCGTTGAGGCACGACGTCTGCAGGCCGGCCTGGCAGTACGCGCAGGTGCCGTCGCTGAACACGAACGGCGCGATGACGCGGTCGCCGACGTTGACGGACCTCACCTCTCCGCCGACCTCCTCGACGACGCCGAGGAACTCGTGCCCGATCCGCTGCCCGCCCTCGCGCTTGGCCACGCCCCGGTACGCCCACAGGTCGCTGCCGCAGATGCACGCGAGCTCGACCCGCACGACGACGTCGGTGGGCTCCTCGACGGCCGCGTCGGGCACCTCCTCCACGCGGATGTCACGGGTGCCGTAGATCGTCGTAGCCCGCACCGGGTTCCTCCTTCTGGTCGATGACCAGTGCATCGTGCTCCAGCGCGGCCCGTCCTGCCGAATCGGGAGGCTGTGCACCTGGTTGCGCGTGCCTAGGATCGGGACCGTGCTGATCACCACCGACGGTCTCGTCCGGGCGCGCGGCATCCGCTACGCGACCGCTGCCCGTTTCGCGAAGCCCGAACCGGTCGCCTGGGACGGCGTGCGCGACGCGACCGTGCGCGGCCCGGCCTGCCCGCAGCCGCCGTCGGCGCTCGCGTCCCTGGTCGGCAGCTCGGTCGAGGGGCTGTCGTTCGACGAGCACTGCCAGGTGCTGAGCGTGACCGCACCGGCCGGCGCCACCGGGCTGCCGGTGATGGTCTGGTTCCACGGCGGCGCCTACGTGACCGGCAGCGGGGAGTCGGCGAAGTACGACGCGGCCCTGCTCGCGTCCGAGGGCGTGGTGGTCGTCAGCGTCAGCTACCGCCTCGGCGCGTTCGGGTACCTGCGGGACAACCTGGGCCTGCTCGACCAGTTCGCGGCGCTGCGGTGGGTGCGCGACCACGTCGCGGAGTTCGGCGGCGACCCGTCGAACGTCACGGCGTTCGGGCAGTCCGCGGGCGCCGACTCGGTGTACGCGCTGATGCTCACCGACACGGAGGGCCTGTTCCACCGCGCGATCCTGCAGAGCGCGCCGCTGGGCACCCGCGGTCCCGACCGCCCGGCGATGGCGGAGGCGTTGCGCGAGCTGATCCCCGTCGGCGCCACCACCCCCGTCGACGAGGTCCTGGCCGCCCAGCAGGCCGCCGTCGCCGACGTGGGACCGCGGTTCTCGCAGTCCGGCGGCATGCCGTTCGCCCCGGAGCTCGGCGGGTCCGGCCTGGCCGAGGCGGCGCAGCGGGTCGAGCTGCTCGTCGGGCACACCGCGGACGACGGCAGCCCGTACGTGCCGGACCCCCAGTACTGGGAGGCCGTGACGGAGCTGATCTTCGCGGCGCCGTCCCGGCAGCTGGCCGAGGACTGGACCGCGGCGGGCGGCCAGGCGGCCACTTACACCTTCTCGTGGCGGCCCGAGGGAGCACCCCTGGGCGCGTGCCACTGCATGGAGCTGCCGTTCGTGTTCGACCCGCAGGGCTGGGCGGGCGCCGGGATGCTCGCGGGCCAGGAGCCCGATCCCGGACTGGCGCGGACCGTGCGGGGCGTGTGGGCGGGCTTCGCGCGAAACGGGATGGACGCGTTGCCGTCGCGCTCGCTTGAATTCGGCGGGTGACCGATCGCGAGCGACTGCGCACCACGTTCGGAGGGGACGCGACCCGCTACCGGCGGGCGCGTCCCACCTACCCCGCCGAGCTGTTCACCCGGCTGACCGGCCCGCGGATCCTGGAGATCGGGCCCGGCACCGGCCAGGCCACGCTGCCGCTGACGGCGCTGGGCGAGGTGACGGCGGTCGAGCTGAGCCCGGAACTGGCCGCGGTGGCCCGCGTGCACGCCCCGGCCGCGCACGTGGTCGTGGCGGACTTCGACACCTGGCCGCTGCCGCCGGAGCCGTTCGACCTCGTGGTGTCCGCGACGGCGTTCCACTGGCTCGACCCGGCGACCCGGATGGCCCGCTGCGCCGCGGCGGTGCGCCCCGGCGGCGCGCTGGCGGTGATCTCCACGCACCACGTGGCGGGCGGCACCGAGCCGTTCTTCGCGGCCGTGCAGGAGCTCTACGAGCGTTGGGACCCGTCCACCCCGCCCGGCTGGCGGCAGTCCCCCGCCGTGGCGATCCCGTGCGAGTTCGACGAGAGCGACCTCTTCGGCGAGCCGGAGTTCCACCGCTACGAGTGGGAGCAGGCCTACACCGCGCAGACCTACGCGGACTTGCTCATGACGTACTCGAACCACGTCGTGCTGCCCGACCGCGACCGGCTGATCGCGGACATCGCGGCGTTGATCGACTCGCGGTTCGGCGGCCGGATCGTGAAGCGCTACATGACCCAGCTCGCCCTCGCCCGCACTCGGATGTGACCCGCATTACAGGCGATCCTCGGCCTGCCGGCAGCGGCCTCCCGGACCGCCAAGCGAGACGGTGAACGGCGCGGAAAAGCGCTTTCCCACCGCGTTCCGTCACGTCGCCGCAGGTCAGACACCCTGACGGCAGAGCACATCGAGCAAGAAACACCTAACTACAACATGAAGCAACAAACCGGTGCTGCCGCCCCTATGAAGTGCGCAGCACGCCTAGGATGTTCCGCCAAAGGGGCGGGGAGACACGCACGAGCCGTGCCCTGGCAGGAGGAGGTGGCATGGCCGTGTCGACGACGGCGTTCAACGAAGGCCGGACCCCCCAGCGGGGCCGTCCTCGGGACGCCAGCAGGGACGAGGCATTACGTCAGGCAGCGCTCGAGGTGATGGCCGAGGTCGGGTACCGGGCCCTCACCATGGACGCCGTGGCGGCCCGCGCGAGGGCGGGCAAGGCCACGATCTACCGGCGCTGGGAGTCGAAGCTCGATCTGGTGATCGACACCTGCACCCAGCTCGCCACGCAGAACCTCGCGGCACCGGACACCGGTTCCCTCGCGGGAGACCTGCGCGAGTTCCTCTCGTCCTTCGCCGCGTTCCTCTCCGGGCCGATCGGCAAGGCCGCGCAGGCTCTGGTGGGCGAGCTGCCCCACGAACCGGAGCTCGCGACGGCGTTCCGGGAGACGTTCCTGATCTCGCAGCGCGACGTGCTGCGCGGGATCCTCGACCGGGCGGCCGACCGCGGCGAGCTGAAGGCGGACGCCCCGCGCGGCATGGCCGTGGAGATCGCGGGCGCCGCGCTCATCTACCGGCTGATGCTCACCGGCGACCCGCTCGACGAGCCGTTCGTGGAGAAGGTCGTCGAGCAGGTGCTCCTACCGCTGGTGCACGCTTAGCGGAACAGCTTGCGGACCAGCGCGAAGCCGACCACGGCACCTACCGCGATCAGCGTGTACTTGACCTGGGGCCGGCTCAGCACGTCGAGCACGGACTCCTTGCCCTGCTCGACGAGCTTCTGCGGGTTGGCCCGCTCGCCGAGCTCGTCCAGGGTGGCGGCCAGCGCGGTGCGAGCCTGTTCGATCTCGCGCTGGATGGTGTCGGGATCGCGAGCCACATGTCCTCCTAGCAGCGGTTCTGCCGCCAACCGTAGTGGACGCCCGGTGCCGGGGCTTCGAGCGACCCGGGAGAGCGCACCCGAGGGGGGCCGATAGGCTTCCGCACGAGGGGTCGTAGCCCAATTGGCAGAGGCACTGGGTTTAGGTCCCAGCCAGTGGGGGTTCGAGTCCCCCCGACCTCATTGATCAGCGCGTTTGCGGCGGCGTGCCGCGGGCCCTGACCCGCGGCGCACGTCACCGGCCGCGCCCTCGCCTCCCGGCGGCGCACCCGCCCGTCCTCACAGGACTCCTGCGGTTCCCCGCAACTTCAAGGTGCGGTTTCCCGCAACCGCGAGGTGCGCTTTCCCGCAACCACGGGGTGCGCTTTCCCGCAACCACGAGGTGGGGTTTACCCCACCCCGACTGTGGGGAGAACCCCCATGTCCTCCCCCACCGGCGTCCGTACCGTGGAAACCATGAACTTGGTCGACTGGGTCACCGACCTGATGGAGACGGCCGGCGCCCCCGGAGCGGCCTTGGCCATCGCGCTGGAGAACCTGTTCCCGCCGCTGCCCAGCGAGGTCTTCCTGCCGCTGGCCGGCTTCACCGCGGGCCAGGGCAAGATGTCGCTGCTCGACGCCATCCTCTGGACCACGTTCGGCTCGGTGGCGGGCGCGCTGCTGCTCTACTGGGTCGGCGCACTGCTGGGCCGCGACCGGGTCCGCCGCATCGCGCAGCGCATGCCGCTCGTCCGGGTGTCCGATGTGGACAGGACGGAGGCCTGGTTCCTGCGCAACGGTTACCGCGCGGTCTTCTTCGGCCGCATGGTCCCGGTGTTCCGCAGCCTGATCTCGATCCCGGCCGGAGTGGAACGCATGCGACTGGCGCCGTTCGTCGCCTACACCGCCGCCGGCAGTCTGCTGTGGAACACGACGCTGATCCTGGCGGGCTACCTGCTGGGCGACAACTGGCACCTCGTCGAGCAGTACGTGGGCCTGGCCTCCACGGCGGTCCTGGTCCTGGCGGTCGCGGCGGCCGGCGTCTTCGTGGGGGTCCGGGTTTCGAAGCGGCGCGCGGACTCCCGCACCTGACGCACGTCCGGCACCGGCCTCGCGGCCGCGAGACTCCGCACCCGACGCACGAACCGGCGTTCTCGCGGCGACCCGCACCCCGAAGCGGCGCGCGGCTCCCGCACCCGACGCACGTCCCGGCACCGGCCTCCCCACACCTACCCGGCAGCCGCGAGACTCCCGATCCCCAGGTACGACGTCAGCTCCCGCACCGCCGCGCGGCCGGCCCGGTTCGCGCCGATCGTGCTGGCCGAGGGCCCGTACCCGACGAGGTGGATGCGCGGGTCCGCCACCACCCGCGTGCCGTCGACCCGGATCCCGCCGCCGGCGGCCCGCAGGTGCAGCGGCGCGAGGTGGTCGAGGTCGTGGCGGAACCCGGTGGCCCACAGGATGATGTCGGCGTCGAACCGCTCGCCGGAGTCCCACTCGACGCCGGCCGGGGTGATCCTCGCGAACATCGGGCGGCGTTCCAGCACGCCGGCGGAGATGGCGGCGCGGGTCTCGTCGGTCAGCGCCAGGCCGGTGACGCTGACGACGCTGCGCGGGATCAGTCCCGCCCGGACTCGTTCCTCGACCATCCCGACCACCCAGCGGCCGTAATCCTCGGTGAACGGCCCTTCCCGCCAGATCGGCTCGTGGCGCGTGACCCAGCGCGTCTCGGCGGCGAGAGGGGCGAGTTCCATCAGCAGCTGGGTCGCCGAGGCCCCGCCGCCCACGACCACGACCCGGCGGCCGGCGAACTCCTCGGGGCCCCGGTAGTCCGCGGTGTGCAACTGACGACCCGAAAATGTCTCCTGGCCGGGGTAGTGCGGCCAGAAAGGACGCCGCCACGTACCGGTCGCGTTGATGAGGCCGCGCGCGGTCCACACGCCTTGCGACGTCTCGATCTCGAGCAGCGAGCCGTGGTCGGTCACCTGCGTGACGGTCACCGGCCGCACCACGGGCAGGTCGTGCATCGCCTCGTAGCGCGCGAAGTACGCCGGGATCGCCTCGTTGGCCGGTTCGTCGGGTGCGGGCTGCTCGAAGGGCATGCCGGGCAGTTCGTGGATGCCGTGCACGGTGCGCATCCGCAGCGACGGCCAGCGGTGCAGCCAGGCCCCGCCGGGGGCGTCGTTCGCGTCCAGCACCACGTGGCCGACGCCACGGCGGCGCAGGAAGTACGAGGCGGACAGGCCTGCCTGTCCCGCGCCGATCACCACCACGTCCGTCACACCACGGACAACAGCGGGGAAATCGCCGTTCTTCCAACGGTGTGACCGACGGCTCACCCAGCCACTAGGTTCCGCGCTCGTGCACCTTCTGCTGACGATGGCGCTGCTGGCCGCGCCCGTCCCCGCCACCCCGGACGTCACCACGCCGGTCCCGGTCCCGCAGTCCTCCTACGCGGTCTACGACCGGCTCACGCGCACGATCACCGGCCGGGACGTCCACAGGCCGATCCGCTCGGCCTCGCTGGTGAAGATCCTGATCGCGATCGAGCAGCTGGAGACGCGCGGCGACGACCCGCGCATCGAACCGATGCTGCGCGTGAGCGACGACTACTCCGCGAGCGAGCTCTGGGTCGAGAACGGCTGGGACCAGGTCGTCGTGCGGACGGCCGGGCGGCTCGGGCTCCGGGACACCAAGCCGCCGCAGGCCCGCGGCAAGTGGGGCTACACGGCGGTGAGCGCGTACGACGTCGTGAAGACCTACCGGTACCTGCTGGAGAGGGCGCAGCCGAAGGTGCGGCACACGATCATGGGCCACCTGCACCGGGCGGAGAAGTGCGCCTCGGACGGGTTCGACCAGTCGTTCGGCCTGCCGTCGGCGACGTGGTGGCCCGCGTTCAAGCAGGGCTGGTCCGGGTTCGGCGACCCGGTGAAGCCGTGCGTCGACCGGCCGCGCCCGCGCGTTCAGTGGGAGCTCGACACGGTGTCGCCGGCCATGCACACCTCCGGCACGTGCGGGCTCAGCGTCGTGGCGGTCCTGACGCTGCACCCCGAGGGCACGACCTGGGACCAGGCCGCGAAACGAGTTACCCGGCTCACGGAAGAAGTCACGAAGTATCGGTGTTGATCGATGCATGAGCCGTCTCAGTGAGATCCCGCTGTCCGTTCTCGACCTCGCCCCGATCACGTCGGGAGCGGACGCGACGACCGCGCTGCGGAACTCGCGGGAACTCGCCCAGCAGGCCGAACGGCTCGGCTACCACCGCTACTGGTTCGCCGAGCACCACAACATGCCCGGCATCGCGTCGTCGGCGCCCGCGGTCCTGATCGGGCACGTCGCGGACGCCACGTCGACGATCCGCGTCGGTTCGGGCGGCGTCATGCTGCCCAACCACGCGCCGCTCGTCGTCGCGGAGCAGTTCGGCATGCTCGAGGCCCTGCACCCCGGCCGCATCGACCTCGGCATCGGCCGCGCGCCCGGCACCGACCAGAAGACGGCGCGGGCGCTGCGGCGCACCGAGGCCGGTCTGTCCGCGGAGAACTTCCCGCAGGAGCTGACCGAGCTCATCAAGTACTTCGAGGGCAGCGCGGAGCTCAACGCCGTGCCCGCCGCGGGCAACAAGCCGCCGATCTGGCTGCTCGGCTCGTCCGGCTACAGCGCGCAGGCGGCGGGACTGCTCGGGCTGCCGTTCGCGTTCGCCCACCACTTCAGCGCGCAGAACACCCTGCCGGCGCTCGAGCTGTACCGGCGCCACTTCCGGCCGTCGGAGGTCCTGCAGGAGCCGTACGCGATGGTGTGCGCCTCGGTGATCGTCGCCGACACCGACGAGCACGCCCGCTGGATCGCGGGCCCGGGAGCGCTCTCGTTCGTGCGGCTGCGCCAGGGCCGTCCCGGCCCGCTGGAGACGCCGCAGGAGGCCGCGGACTACCCGTACACCGAGATCGACGAGCTGGTGATCGAGGACCGCATGGCCACCCAGGTCATCGGGTCCCCCTCGACGGTCCGCGCCGGACTCGACGAGTTGATGGAGTCGACGGCGGCCGACGAGCTCATGGTGACGACCATCGTGCACGGCCACGGTGACCGTCTGCGTTCGTTCGAACTGCTCAGCGAGATCGCCGAACGGACGCCGTCGCTGAGCCGTTCGGCGGCACATACGTGAGCCGCCCACGCCTGAGCTTCACGTTTTGTACCACAGCCACTGCTCTGAACGGGTGATTATCGGCTCCGCTTGTAGCGCCTGACGAACAGTGGGCGATGATCGGTGTGAGCGCGCACGCCCCCCGACGCGCTCCCTAGCTTCACCAAGTGGCCTCGGCCACAGGACGGCGTGGGGCCGGCGCACCATGTGGCGCCGCCCACGCCGCCCATCACGAGTCGGCCACGGCCCGGCACCAGGTCCGCTTCAGAGGCCGCTTTCGTTCGCACCACCCCCTCGCGCACCGTCACAGTTGACGGGAAGTCGCACACACCCACCGCCGGGGTGGGAAAGGGGAGTTCGTGAAGTTCGCCAACACGGCCGCGGGCCTGTGCCTGCTGCTGGCCGTGGCGGGATGTGCGGGCCCCAGCGTCGCCGTCACCCCGAACGAGAACCTGACCGTCGAACAGCGGGCCGAGACCCCCAGCGCGTCCGGCGCCGCGGCCTTCGGCACCCAGCGGGTGTGGGCCTCGGGCCTGTCCGTCGTGGTGTCCGCGCCGCGCTCCCTGGCGCCGTCCGAGACGTCGATCCCCAAGGCCGAGCGCACCGCGGTCTTCACGATCACCGTCTACAACGGCTCCAAGGCCTCCTACCGGCCCTCCCAGCTGTCCGTGCGCGCGACGGCCTACGGGTCCCCCGCCCCGGAGCTGGTGGACTCGGTGCAGGGCCTCAACGGCCTCGCCGCGGCCGTGGCGGAGGTCCCGCCGGGCCGCGACACGCAGATCCAGCTGGCGTTCGCCGTGGACGAGCCGCCCGCGCAGATGCAGCTGACCATCCAGCCGGGCGGTCAGGGCCAGGACGCGCCCACCGTCTTCGAGGGCCAGGCGTAGCCGCGGGAATAGTCTTCCCGCCATGACCAGTCGTCTCGAACCCGGAGACACCGCGCCCGCGTTCACGCTGCCCGACAGCGAGGGCAAGCCGGTGTCCCTGTCCGACTACCTCGGCAAGTCCGTGGTCGTGTACTTCTACCCGGCCGCGAGCACGCCGGGCTGCACCAAGCAGGCCTGCGACTTCCGCGACAACCTCGGCGCGCTGGCCGACTCGGGCTACGAGGTCGTCGGCATCTCCCCCGACAAGCAGGAGAAGCTGGCGAAGTTCCGCGACTCCGAGGGCCTGACCTTCCCGCTGCTCGGCGACCCGGGCAAGGAGGTCCTCGTCGAGTGGGGCGCCTTCGGCGAGAAGCAGAACTACGGCAAGACCGTCCAGGGCGTCATCCGCTCGACGTTCCTCGTCGGCCCGGACGGCAAGGTCGTCAAGGCCATGTACAACGTCCGCGCCACCGGCCACGTGGCCAAGCTGCTGCGCGAACTCCCGAAATGACCTTTCCCGCGTGAGAAGCGGAGCCGTCGCCGCGAAGTGCGCGGCGG
>NZ_JBHXCW010000159.1:0-18071 GCF_042725365.1 Lentzea sp. NPDC060358
CCGGGAGGGTGGCGCCTCGGCAAATCGAAGCCGGGCCCTGCGCAGCCGCGTCAGCGGCGAGCAGGGCTGACTACTCGCCCGCGGTCACGTTCAGCGGGAGCGCGACGGTGACCTCGGGGTGGAGGCGAACCGTCACCGAGTGCTTGCCGGTGGTCTTGATGTGACCCGGCAGCTCGATGGCGCGCTTGTCGAGCACGGGACCACCGGCGGACTTGACGGCAGCCGCCACGTCCGAGCTGGTGACCGAGCCGAAGAGCTTCTTCGAGCCGGCGGCCGCCTTGGCGGTCAGGGTCACGCCACCGAGGCCCTCGAGCTTGGCCTTGATCTCCTTGGCGTGGTCCAGGTCGCGCACGCGGCGGGTGTCCTGCGCGCGGGTGATGACCTGGATCTGCTTCTGCGCACCGCGGGTCGCGACGATCGCGAGACCGCGCGGGAGCAGGTAGTTGCGGCCGTAGCCGTCCTTGACCTCGACGATGTCGCCGGGCGCGCCAAGGCCGGAAACGTCAGCGGTGAGGATGAGCTTCATCGCGAAGGTTCCCTTTCTCTTAGCGGGCGGTCGAGGTGTAGGGCAGCAGGGCCATCTCGCGGGCGTTCTTCACGGCAACGGCGACGTCGCGCTGGTGCTGCGAGCAGTTGCCCGTGACGCGGCGGGCACGGATCTTGCCGCGGTCGGAGATGAACTTGCGGAGGAGCGTCGTGTCCTTGTAGTCGATCAGGCTCGCGCTCTTGTCCTTGCAGAAGGCGCAGACCTTCTTCTTGGGCTTGCGCACAGGCGGCTTGGCCATGTGTCTCTAACTCCTGGAATACGCAGTGATCAGGTTCTGGATGACCGGTGCGGCGGTCTAGAAGGGGGGCTCGTCGGCGAAGCCACCCGAGCCGGCCGGCGGGGCGGAACCCCACGGGTCGTCTGCAGGCGCGCCACCGCCGCCACGAGACTGCTGACCGCCGCCGCCGCCGAAGCCGCCGCCACCGCCGCCGTCTCCACGGCTGACCTTGTTGACCTTCGCGGTCGCGTAGCGCAGCGAGGGGCCGATCTCGTCGACCTCAAGCTCCACGACAGTGCGCTTCTCGCCTTCCTTCGTCTCGAAG
This sequence comes from Lentzea sp. NPDC060358, assembly GCF_042725365.1. Taxonomy (NCBI): domain Bacteria; kingdom Bacillati; phylum Actinomycetota; class Actinomycetes; order Pseudonocardiales; family Pseudonocardiaceae; genus Lentzea; species Lentzea sp. NPDC060358. Next base: position 1,090 of record NZ_JBHXCW010000159.1, read on the forward strand.
GAACGCTGGCGCAACCGTCCGGAGACGAGCACTCGCGAACCACGCGTGAGCGACTCGGCCACGTTCTCCGCGACCTGACGCCACACGTTGCACCGCAGGAACAGCGCTTCGCCGTCCTTCCACTCGCCTGACTGGCGGTCGAAGGTGCGGGGCGTGGAGGCGACCGTGAAGGACGCCACCGCGGCACCGCTCTGGGTGAAGCGGAGTTCAGGGTCGGCGGTCAGGTTCCCGACCACCGTGATCGTCGTCTCGCCAGCCATGTCTTGAGCTCCCCTGCTTCGAGGTTCGTCAGGCCTTGGCGGCCGACTTGGCGGGCTCGCGGCGCAGGACCTTCGTCCGGAGCACCGTCTCCTGCAGACCGAGCTGGCGGTCCAGTTCCTTCACCGCGTCCGGGGTCGAGGTCAGGTCGAGCACCGCGTAAATGCCTTCGGTGTTCTTGTTGATCTCGAAGCTCAGACGGCGCTTGCCCCACACTTCGACCTTCTCGACGTTGCCGCCCGACGTCTTGATGACGTTGAGGAACGTGTCGAGGGACGGCGCGATCGTGCGCTCGTCAAGGCTGGGGTCGAGGATGACCATCACTTCGTAATGACGCATGAGGACCACTCACCTCCTGTGGACTCGCGGCCACGGGCTTTCCGTGGCAGGAGGGTCGTCGCGTCAGCAACTGACAAAGGTTAACAGGGCGCGTCCACCGGCTACGCGGGGGTGCGGCGCAGCACCCAGGTCCGCACCAGCGCGCCCGTGACCAGGGCCAGCATCAGCACCGCGACCAGCACGGGAGCGCCGACACCGCCGGGGCCGCCGAGCCGGGGCAGCGCCGTCGCACGGCCGGCCGCCTGCACCGAGTCGCCCTCGATGCCGTTGCCGTTGGACGCACGCGGCACCTGCGAGCCGTAGCGCACGCCCGGCGACGGCGAGTAGAGGCCGGGCATCGCGAACGGCAGCGAGCCGTAGCTGAACAGCGGCACGCGGCCGAAGTTCGAGCCCACGGGGTAGAGCGAGAAGTCGCGGTTGCTGGGCGAGCCCGCGCCGACGCCGGGGATGGCACCGGGGTTGTTCGCGCCGGGCTGTTGCTGCGCGGGCGGGGTGCCTGGCTGCGGCTGCTGGGCGGGCGGCTTCGGGGCGCCCGGGATCGCGCCGACGGCCTGCTGCGAGGCGTCGGCGACGGCCTTGCTGCCGTCCTGGATCGGCGCCGCGACCTGGTTGACGCCGGTCACGGTCACCTTGCAGCCGCTGGTCAGCGTCGCGCGCACGGTCCCGTCGAGCGTGCCGAGGATCGGCCCGAGCAGCGGGATCTTGGCGACCTCGACCATCACCGCGTTCGCGATCGTGCCGCCGCTGATGGTCGTGGTCCCGACCTGGACCGCGCCGATCGGGATGGGCTTGGCCTGCGAGAACGCCTGCCGGAACGGCTCGGCGAGCGGTGGTCCGAGCAGCGTCGCTCGCACGAGGTCCGTGATGGGCTGCGTGACGGCGGCGGGGCTGAGTGAGATCGGGGTGCCGGGCGCGCCCTGGATCGACGTCGCGCAGCTGCCGATGACGATGGGCTCCGCGGCCGTGGCCGTGGTCGCTCCCACGCCTGCGGAGGCCAGCGTCAGAAGTGTCGCGGCCGTAACGCTCAGCAGTCGCATGCCAACCCCTTTCCTACTCTCAAGTAACGACCGTAGGTCCTGGTGGTGACGCAGGCCATCCCCAGTTTTTTCAGTTACTCCTATCGGCGGCGCCTGCGATGGCGTTATGGACGCCGACTACCCTCCTGGTCATGCGCATCGGGGCCCATGTACGCGACGACGACCCGGTCGGCGCCGCGGCCGAACGCGGGGCCGAGGTCGTCCAGTTCTTCCTGTCGGATCCCCAGGGGTGGAAGAAGCCCAAACCTCATCCGCACGCGGAAGCCCTGCTCGCGTCGGACCTCGAGGTGTTCGTCCACGCCCCGTACCTGATCAACATCGCGTCGCTGAACAACAAGATCCGGATCCCGTCCAGGAAGAACGTGGTCCAGCACGCGGAGGCCGCCGCGACCGTCGGCGCCAAGGGCCTGATCGTGCACGGCGGGCACGTCACCAAGGGCGAGGACCCGGCGGACGGCTTCGCGAACTGGCGCAAGTTCTTCGAGCGCCAGGTCGCCGAGGGCGGGTTCGCGGTCCCGGTCCTGATCGAGAACACCGCGGGCGGCGACAACGCCATGGCCCGCTCGTTCGACTCCCTCAAGCTGCTCTGGGACGCGGTCGGCGAGTTCGGCGCGGGCTTCTGCCTCGACACCTGCCACGCGTTCGCCGCCGGCGAGGACCTGGTCGGCATCGTCGATCGGGTGAAAGCGATCACCGGCCGGATCGACCTCGTGCACCTCAACAGCTCGCGCGACGAGTTCGGCTCCTCGCGCGACCGGCACGACAACATCAAGACTGGCACCATCGACGCCGACCAGCTGGCGGCCGTCGTCGCCGGCGCCGGATGCCCCGTCGTGGTGGAGACACCGGACGAGGGCCAGGCCGACGACATCGCCTTCCTGCGCGACCGCGTCGGAAGGTGAACACCGTGCACGAGGTGGTGAGCGTGACGCCCGAGCGAGGCGACGCCGGGGGCGTCGCGCACCGCTTCGGCCGCGCCGCCCTCGCCGTGCTCGTGCTGCTGTGCGGGCTCACGCTGCTGCTGGGCTTCGTCAACAAGGACCGCTGCACCGGTCCCGCGTTCGACCAGTGGGGCCGCACGCAGCCCGACTACGACGAGCGCAACAAGCAGGACGTCTGCTACTCCGACATCCAGCACCTCTGGATCGGGCGCGACATCGACCGCCACGTCTTCCCGTACGTCGACGGCGGCATCAACGACAAGGGCATCCTCGTCGGCGGCTCGGTCGAGTACCCGGTGCTCTCCGGCCTGATCATCTGGGCCGGTGCGATCTTCGCGCACAACGACGCCGAGTACCTGCTCTACTCCGCGCTGCTGATGACCCCGTTCGGCCTGCTCACCGGCTGGCTGCTGGGCAAGCTCGCCCGCTGGCGCGCGCTGCTGTGGGCGATCGGGCCGCCGCTCGTGCTGTACGCGTTCCACAACTGGGACCTGCCGGTCGTGCTGTGCTCGGCGGCCGCCGTCTACGTCGTGCACCGCTGGAACCGGCCCCTGGTCGAGAGAGCCGTCGTCGCGTCGGTCCTGCTCGGCCTCGGGTTCGCGTTCAAGGTCTACCCGGCGATCTTCGTGCTGCCGCTGATGCTGTTCGTCGCCACCGGCGGCTGGCGCGGCCAGGAGCTGCCGGAGGGCAAGAAGGTCGACGTCGCCGGCGCGGTCAAGGTCGGCCTCGCCTCGATCGTCACGGTCGTGCTGGTCAACCTGCCGTTCGCCTTCGCGGGCTACGACGGCTGGCTCGCGTCGTTCGAGTTCCAGCAGTTGCGCCGGGTCGACATCACGACGAACTCGATCTGGTACTGGGGCCTGCGGCCGTTCATCGGCGACGACCCGATGCAGTCGCTGGTCGGCGTGCTCTCCCCGATCACGATCCTGATCTCGTTCGCGATCGCCGCCGGCTACGGCTGGGTGCGGTTCCGCCGCGAGGGCACCTACCCGTGGATCGCGGTGTCGGGCGCGATGCTGTGCGGCTTCATGCTGCTGCACAAGGTCCACTCGCCGCAGTACACGCTGTGGCTGGTGCCGTTCCTCGTGCTCCTGCGGGTGCGGCTGATGTGGGCGTTCGCCTACTTCGCCGTCGACCTCGCGATGGGCATCGGCATCTTCCGCTGGTTCTGGGCGATCGAGTTCGGCCAGCCCGCCGGGATCTACGACAGCTTCTCCGCGCAGGCCGTGATGATCGGCGTGTGGGGACGGGCGGCGTTGCTCGTCGCGCTGTTCGTCGCGTTCCTCAAGGCGAAGGACGTCACCGAGGACGACCGCGAGGACCTGAAGTTCATCCGCGGGGCAGTGGCAGCGAAGAGCTGATCACCGCAGACTGGACCCGTGAGGGTGATCATCGCACTGGCGTTGGTGCTGGTCTGCGGTGCCTCCGGGGCGCACGCCCGGTCGGAGGCGATCCGCTGGCTGCCCGTGTGGCAGGCCGTCCCGACGCTGCCCGCAGGAGTGCCGGACCACGTCGTGCGCACGACCGTGGACCTCTCCGCGAGCGGCACGTCGGTCCGGCTGCGGCTGTCGAACCTGATGGGCATCAAACCGGTGCGCGTCGAGCAGGTGACGGTCAAGGCGAACGGCGAGCTGCGTGAGCTGACGTTCGACCGGGCCCGGTCCGTGACGATCAGGGCGCGCGGCGAGGTCTACAGCGACGCCGTGCAGCTGCCGGTGTCCAGAACGCTCGAGATCAGCACGCACGTCCCGGACGGCACACCGTGCCAGGCCCGCGCGTGGAACACCATCACCTCGGCGCGCGCGTACATCTGCCTCGTCTCGGCGGTCGAGGTCGCGGGCTTCAGCGCACCGGGTGCCGTGGTGATGCTCGGCGACTCGATCACCGAGGGCTACGCGGAGGGCACGTGGCCGTCGCTGGTCGAGACCGACCACGCCGTGCTGAACGCGGGCATCAACGGCAACGGCGTGGTCAACGGCGACGCCCCCATGGTCACCCGCCTGAACCGCGACGTCCTGCACAGCCCCGAGGTGCGCGAGGTCGTGCTGCTGGGCGGCATCAACGACATCCAGCGCGACGTCCCGGCGGCGAGCGTCATCGCCGGCATCCGCACGATCGAGCAGCGGTGCCGGGACAAGGGCGTGCGGTTCCGGATCGGCACCATCACGCCGTGGGGCGGCTGGCCGAACTGGAGCGAGGCCAGGGAGCAGCAGCGCCAGGAGGTGAACGCGTGGATCCGCGCCACCTTCCCCGACGCGATCGACTTCGAGGCCGCCGTGCGCGACCCGGCCGACCCGCTCAGACTGCGTCCGGAGTTCGACGCCGGTGATCACCTGCACCCGAACGCGGACGCATTCGGTGCGATGGCACGCCTCGTGCGGGTGTGACGACCTGCCGGTCCGGCGCACCGGCCAGCACGCCCTCCAGCGGGTCCTCGCCGGAGAGCCGCACCAGGTCGCGTTCGGGCCGGTAGATCTCCTTCAGCACGATCACGCACAGCGTGACGACCGCCGCGTCCCGCAGCAGCACGGCGCCGAGGAACCAGTCGATCGGCAGGCCCTTGTTGTCCGTGCCCAGGTAGAAGTACATGCGCGGCACCCACACCAGCGCGTCGACCGCCATCCACGCGAGCAGCAGCTTCCAGCGCGGCAGCGCGAGCACGGCCAGCGGCACCAGCCACAGCGAGTACTGCGGGCTCCACACCTTGTTCGTCAGCAGGAACGCCGCCACGACGAGGAACCCGAGCTGCGCGAGCCGCGGCCGAGTCGGCGCGGACAGGGTCACGTAGGCGATGCCGGCGCAGCACACGAGGAACAGCACCATGCTGACCGTGTTGAGCACCGTCGGCGGCTGGCCCTGCGTGAGCCCGGGGTCGAAACCCTGCCACCCCGTCCACTGCACGAGGACGTTGTAGAGCGTGTCCGGGTCCGCGTTGCGCTCGGTGTTGAGGCGGAAGAACTCCCGCCACCCCGTCTGCGACGCCGGGTTCAGCGCGATCGGCGCGTTGACGAGCGCCCACGCCCCGGCGGCCGACGCGGTGGCGACGAGCCCGGCCTTGATCCGGTCGGAACGCCAGCACAGCAGCAGCAACGGCCCGAGCAGGAACAACGGGTAGAGCTTCGCCGCACCACCCAGCCCCAGCAGCACACCGGCGAGCGCGGGTTTCTTGCGCGCCCACGCCAGCAGACCGGCCGTGGCGAACGCCGTCGCGATCGTGTCGAAGTTCGTGAACGCGTGCACGACGACCAGCGGTGACACCGCGACGATCGCCGCGTCCCACGTCCGGCGCCGGGCGATCCGCGCCACCGAGAACACCGTCACCAGCCACGCCACCGCCAGCCAGAACGCCGTGACGTTGAAGAACACGATCACGGTCATCGGCAGTCCGGGCACGAGCGCCACGAGCCCCTGCGCGACGCGCGCGTTGAGCCACATGAACACACCCGTGACGACCGGGTACTCCATGTACCGGACGTGCTCGGTCGGCTTGCCCTCGTCGTCCTTCCACGAGGTGATGTACGGGAAGGACCCGCGCTGGTCGAGGCGTTCCGCGGTGTAGAGCGGCACGGTGTCGGAGTAGCAGAGGGCGGTGAACTGCGTGCTCCCCCGCCAGTCGAGCTGCACCTGGCCCTTGTCGTCGACGTACTGCTGGATGCACGGCGACTTCTGCACCCAGCCCGCCAGCAACGTCAGCACGGCGAGCAGCAGGATCACCCGCACCGCTGTCCAGAAGTAGTTCCTGCCGACGAGCGCGTGCTCGCCGAGCGGACCTCCGAACGGTCTGCTCAGCGACCGCGCGAGCGACTCGGTCCAGGTGGGTGCGACCCGTTCGGAACGGGTGAGCGACTCGGTGTCCGCGGCGAGGTCGGCGGCGGTGGCCTCGGCGGGGAGCTCGGCAGGGGTGCTGGGCACCTGCCGGATGTTACGGCCAAGGCCGTTTCGCCGTGGTCAACATCCTGGACCGGTGCACGCGGATCCGGGGGCGGCGCGTCCCGCCGGTCGCGCCGCCCCTCCGGTCAGCCCGTCGCGATCTGCCGCTCGGCCAGCACCCTCGCCGGCCGGCGGCGGGACTCGTCGAACACGTCGCGCGGTGTGCCCGCCGCCTTGCCGGGACTCCACTGCGCGATCTTGCGGGCCACCCGGACGAGCTTGACGTCGCCCGGTCCGACGTCGAGCTGGAAGTGGCCCTCCTTCGGCGACTTCTTGAAGTCGCCGCCCCACCGGACGATTCCCTCGCACTCGGCGAGGACGTCGCGCACCGCCGCGAGCTCGTGCGGGAAGAAGTTCCCCCTCGCTCCGGCCGGGTACAGGTCCGGCCGGATCGCGAACGCGGTGCCGGACAGGTAGTTCGACTCGAACGGCGCGGTGCCGGCGGTCTGGCTGAGCTGACCGGGCAGCAGCGTCGCGACCTCGTAGTGGAAGCGGCGTGCGACGTGCAGCAGCACGGTCGCCACGTCGCCGGATCGCAGTGCCACGACCGCACCTGATCCCTCGACCTTGAACTGTGCGATGTCCTTGTGCCGCAACGGCCAGCCGTTCGCCGACACGGCGGGCGCCGCCAGTGCGGCCGGCGCGAAGCCGATCGCCGCGGCTGCGGCGAGGCCTCCCGCCGCGCCGAGGAAGCTGCGGCGTCCGAGCGTTCCCCCAGATGGTTCGTTCATGTCTTCTCCCCGCGGACTCTCCGGACGACTGCGATGACGGTGAACACGACCACCGACGCCAGGAGGGCGAAGAGGATCGGGTTCAGGTAGGGCGGGACGAGGTCGTAGGACGCGTTGCAGGGGTAGGAGGGCGGGAACAGCGACGGCCGGTGACCGGGGTCGAACTCCCAGAACTGACCGCGCGCGCCGCACACCTCCTCGATGTCGTGCACACCGAGCACGAGGAAGGCCCCCCACCCGTACACGAGTACCGCACCCGACAAGGACCACCTGGCCACACGGCCTGGTTTCGACGCCATCGACCTGACTTCTTTCCGTTATCCGCGCGAGAGCTGGTCCACCGCGTCGGCATATCCCTGCACGAACGGGTCGAGCTTGTAGTCGGGCATCTCCGTCGGGAGCACGGCACCGAGGCTCTGGTTCTGGATCGTCAGGACCTGGAGTCCCCACAGGACGGTGTCGCCGTGGAGTCCCTCCAGCATGCTCTTGGCCGTGTCGAAGACCTTCTGCGCGGTGCCGCCGTACCTGGACTGGTAGAACTGCTTGAACCTCGTCGCCGGCCCGGTTCCGGTCATGTACGCCACGATCAGGTCGTCGATCCTGCCACCTCCCCTGGCCGCGGTTCCGATCAAGTGACCGTCGCAGTCCTGGACGTAGTCGGTGAGCGCGAACGTCGACTCGACGTTGAGCTTCGCGAACTTGGCCTGGACGAACTGGTAGCCCGACGCGTACGAGCTCTCCGCGTTGCGCCACTCGCCGTAGAGCGTGCACAGGTCGCCGCCCCAGCCGCCGAAGTCGCCCCTGGTCGTCGCGGAGCCGGGACCGGTCCCCTTCAGGTAGACCGCGTGCGCGGTGGCGGCGAGGTGGTCGAGGTTGATGCTCAACCTGGTGGCGGGGTCGAGGAAGCTCCGAACGGGCTTCGGCACCCGTGCGTCGACGTGTGCGACCCATGCCTCGTCCACCGGCTTGACCAGTGCCGTCCACGCCGGGTCCTGGTACTTCGGGAAGCGCAGGTACTCGAGCACCCGGTCGGTGGGGTCGCCCCCGAACCCGACGGCCAGCGAGTAGAGCGCTCTGATGAAGCCGACGAACTCGTCCAGCGTCGCGTCCCGGCCGTTCACGTTCTCGGGACCGCAGCCGGGGTCGGTTCCCCGGTTGACGTTGTTGTCGAGCGGGAACGGGTCGCTCGACGACGGCTGGAAGTCGAACTCCTTGATCTGGGTGAACGACCAGTTGTCCGGCATCGGGAAGCCGAGGTTGCCGGAAAAGCCGTACGACATTCCGGAGACGAACGAATGCCGTGCGTAGGCCTCGCTGCTGACGCGGCTGCACACGTTGCGAGATCCGTAGACGCCCTGGACGTACCGCCCGCCCCGCACGCGCAAACCGGCTGCGACGCCCCGGAAGTACGGGATGATGTTGCTGGTGATCTCCTCGTTGGTCGCGTCGTAGTCGACCGCGAAGTAGATCACCGTTCCGGCGTTGAAGCCGTAGCCGGCCGCACGTCCGTGGGCGAGCAGCGCGTGGTCGTACCCCTTGGACCAGCTGAAGTCCTCGAGCCCGCGACCGTAGTACTGCGAGATGGGGAACACCCGCAGCCCCGCGGCGAAGATGGCGCCGAGCTCTCCCGGCTGGAGTTCCTTGTCGAGCGTCTCCCCCGGCGCCTCGTCCAGGTAGCGCCCCACGACGCGATAACCCGCGTTGAACAACCGGGTCCCCCGGTCGCCGAGGATGTGCCTGCTCGTGTCGCAGGCGGTGGCCGGCCGGTCGGGGTCTCCCATCGACACGAGCAACTGCGCCCAGGTCCGGTAGTCGCCGACACCGGTCGCCTCCAGCAGCGAGAACCGCTGGAACGCCCGCACCCACGCGGACAGGTCGTCGTCCCAGCGGTACTGGAACGAGGCTTCCGTCCCGCTGCCGTCAGGCCGGTCGGGCCGGCGGATCGGGCTGTTGAAGACGCAGGCCGCGCTGAACAGCTCGACCCAGCTCTGCGCCGAGCCGGGGCCGACCGGGTTGGCCCGCAGGCCTGCCTGGGTACCGGGGCCGAAGTTCCCCGTGGCGTTGTCGTCCGCGATGCCGATCTGGTACTGGATCGCCTTCATCAACGCCTGCTGGACGTCGCGGGAGTAGATGCCGTCGCAGGGGATGACGAAGAAGGTGGACCGGTTGAGGTACCTGCCGTTCAGCCACCGCTGGATGGCCTGGACCCGCTGGCGGCCACCCGCGAGCAGCACGTAGGCGTCCATGTTGAGGATCGCCTTGAAGATCTTGGGATCGACGGTGCCGTCGGAGCCGGACAGCCCGACGTCGGTCTTGAGGCTGCTCACCGCGGCGGTGGTGCCGGAGTGGAACCTGCCGCTCCGGGTGTCGCCGGCGTCGTAGCCCTTGCAGAACAAGCCGTGCTGGACGATCCGGACGATGTTCGCGTTGGCGGTGTAGCCCTGGTTGATCGGGCCCTGCGCGGCGACCCGCGCCATGGTGGTCGGCCCGAAGGAGTCGGACAGCTCCGTGATGCCCAGTTCGTGCTGCAGGCCGCGGGTGAGCGAGTACATCGTCGCCCACCCGGTCCTGCCGTTCTCCTCGCACCTTTCGTAGCCCGGCACGGCGCCGTAGGTGGCGTTCACCCACTGCTGGGCCTCGAGCACGCGCTGATCCACTGTTCCCCCAGAAGTCGAATGCCGTCGTTCGTCGTCGCGCTGGTCGCGGAAATGGCGGAAATGTGCGACACCGATCGGCGTCGACAATTGATTCAGCTGCCCCCGGCGGTCTCATCCGGCGGCAGGTGGCTATCACGAAGTGCCTCCCCAGGCCTCGTGACGGAGTCGACCCCGCCACTGGAACCTAACCGCTCGTTCTCGATTCGGTCAACCGGCGGAGGACCGAGTCGTGGTGCGCGACAACACACCGGTCATTCACTCGAATGGAGGTGTTCGGCGGCCGGGATTCCGGTATCGGTATTCACCCGCCGATCTCACTGGACAACGAGGCCTCCGGGTTCGTAAGGTCGGATCGTGGTCCTCGACGGGAGGATCGATCGCGCTGGGGGGCGTACGTGAACATCTCGTTCAAGCACACCTGATCAACTTTGATCCTCACGACGCAGTCGATCCTCCGGGATCGGCTTCCTCGTGCTGCCCGTCGTGCGATCAGCGCAGTTCGATCAGGGGGAGTGAAGTGAAAAGTCTTGCCCGCTTGGCCGCGGCGTTCACGTTCGTCCTGCCGTTGGTGCTGGTCGGTGTGGCGCAGCCCGCGTCAGCCGCCTTCTTCGACATGAGGGACCAGTGCGGTCTCGGTTATTACTGCACGATGGGCGACGCCAGTTGGCGTGGCTGCATCGCGCTTTTCGAAGGAAATGACGCCAACTACGCGGACAACGGTTGCTGGGACGGGGGCGCGATTCGCTACGAACTCGACAACCGCACCACCTCCGTCTACAACAACGGTTATGTGGGAGCGCCCGACAACGTCCAGTCGTTCAGGCACCCGAACTACGTGGAACTGATCTGGTCCATTGCTCCGGGAACGTACTACTCGAACGTCGACAAGTTCTGCAACGCTCAGCCCTGCAACGATCAGGCATCCTCGCACCGCTGGGTGTGACACGTCCGCGGTGCCGACCGGTCAGCTCGGGCCGGAATGGACGCGGAAACGGTCCGTTCCGGCCTGTGGTCCTGGGGGAGAAATGACGAGGAGAAATCTGGAGGCGGTGTCGGTCGCGGTCGGCCTGCTCGCGATCGCTGCCTGCTCTGCACAACCGGTCGCACCACGACCCGAACCTCCGCTGGGACCCGTGCCGGCCATCCACGTCGACGCGGACGTCAGGTTCCCGCTCGACGACCACCTGCTGTCACCGGAGAACCGGGTGGTCGTCCGCCGGGGACAGGACGTGCTGGTGCAGAGGTGCCTGCGCCGGTTCGGCTTCGAGATGGAGCTGCCGGCCCGCGAGGTGGACCTCGTGCGGGGCCGCGTCATCGGTGTCGTCGACCCCGCCGAAGTGGCGGTGCACGGGTACTCCGATCCGGAGACGATCGAGTCCGTCCGCAGGGCCGAACAGATCAGGAGGGCGCAGAAGCCCTGGCCCGAGGACATGATCGCGGTGTTGAACGGAAACGGGCCGGAGGCGCGCAAGAGGGGCGGTGTCCCGGAAGCGGGCTGCTTGGGGGAAGCGCAACGCGCACTCGGGCTCGCGGCCCGGAGCGGGGGTGAACCCGGCGACGAGAACTTCGTGATCGGGTTGTCGCGCGACTCGTCGAAGCTGGCCGAGGCGGACAGCAGGGTGAAGGAAGTCTGGCGCAAGTGGAGCGCCTGCATGCGAGGCGCGGGTTACGACTACACCGATCCGTGGGGCCCCAACAACGAGAAGAGGTTCGGTGGTGACGACGCCTCTCCCGAGGAGATCGCCACGGCGAGCGCGGATGTCGCCTGCCGCACCGGACACGACGTGAACGGGATCTGGGTGGCGGTGCGGACCGCCTACCAGAACCGGTTGATCGCCGACAACGCCGAGGCGTTGGAGAAGCACCGGAGCCGTGTCGACGACCAGGTGCGCAAGGCGAACGAGATCCTGTCCGGCGGGAGCTGAGCCCGGAGGAGGACCCGGAACGGCGAAGGGGCCCGGTGCGATGCACCAGGCCCCTTCGCGGGTCAGCCGTCTCCTGGCGTTCCCCTGCCTGTCGGCCGTCCCGGGGTGGACGGGTCGGGGTCACCGGAGGGCGGGCACACCAGCAGACCGCACGGCGTCGACGGCTTCGTCGGACGCGGGTCCGACGAAGGCGGCGGCGGGGTGTTCGACGGCGGGGTGTTCGACGGTGGCGTGTTCGACGGGGTGTTGGACGGGACGTTCGAAGGCTTCGGCGGGTTGTACTGGTTGAGCGGCTTGGCCTTCGGGAACTTCTCCATCGGGCTGCCGGCCAGCGCCTTGTTCATGAACGCCCGCCAGATCTTGCCGGGCACGCCCGAGCCGAAGATGTTGGCGCCGGCCTTGTCGCGGATGGGCAGGTTGCCCTCGTTGCGACCGACCCACACGGCGGCCGAGATGGACGGCGTGTAGCCCACCATCCAAGCCTTCGAGTTGAGGCCGACACCCTGACCGGCGCTCTCCGACAGCTCGTGGGTACCGGTCTTGCCCGCGCACTCGCGGTTCTGGTCACACGCGATACCGGAGCTCTTGGGGATCTCCTTGAGCACGTCGGTGACGTTGTCGGCGATGTCCTGGCTCTTGGTCTGGTCCGGGTCGAACGCCGAGATCGGCTTGTCCGTGTGCTGGTAGATCACGTCGCCGCTCGGGCCGGTGATCTTCACGATGAAGAACGGCGAGCGGTACACGCCGCGGGCCGCGAACGTCGCGTAGGCCGAGGCCATGTCGAACGGCCGGACGACCGCCTGGTCACCACCGAGGGCGATACCACCGTTCGGGTTCCCGCCGTCCTCGCCGACGAGCAGCTTCTTCGGGCCGTTGCCGATGTTGACCTCGTCCGGGATGCCGGCCTGGTGCGCCGCCTTGACCGTCTTCGCCACACCGATGTCGTTCACGACCATGTCGTAGAACACGGTGTTCAGCGACTTGATCATCGCCGTGCGGACCGGGCACTCCTTGCCGCACGAGTTGTCGTTGCCGGAGTTGCGGATCGGCGTCGCCACACCGGGGAACGTGCGCGGCGAGCTGCCGTCGTAGATGCTGCCCAGGCCCCGGCCGTTCTGCAGCGCCGCGACCAGGTCGAACGCCTTGAACGACGAACCCGGCTCCTGCAACGTGCCCTTCGCGTAGTCGAACGAGCCACGGCCCTCCCGGCCGCCCCAGTACGCGCGAACCGCGCCCGAGTTCGGATCGACGGCGGTCAGCGACGTCTTCAACGCCTCCGGCTGCGCGCCCTTGATCATGATCTCGTCCACGGCCTCCTCGGCCGCGGCCTGCGTCTTCGGGTCGATCGTCGTCTGGATCGTGATGCCGGTCTTCTGCGCCTGCTCGAACGAGACGCCGGTCTGCTCGTTCTCGAGCGCCTCCTGCACCTGGTCGACGATCAGGCCGCGCGGACCCTCGAGCGACTTCGGCTGGGTCTCGGCGAACGGCAGCGGCTGCGGCCACTGCTGCGCGTCGAAGTACGCCTGGTCGATCCACTTCTTCTCGAGCATCTGACCCATGACGTACTTCCACTGCTTCTGCGAGTGCTCCTTGTCCTCCGACCAGGAGGGCGTCTGGATCATCGCCGCGATCAGTGCCGCCTCGGAAGGAGTGAGGTCCTTCATCTCCTTCTTGTAGTACACCTGCGCCGCGGCCTTGAAGCCGTTCGCGCCACGACCGAAGTACACGGTGTTGAGGTACGCCGTGAGGATCGTGTTGTGGTCCGACTCGTTGCTCATCTTGAAGGCCTTCACGACCTCCGTGAACTTCCGGGTCAGCGTCGGGTCTTCGTTCTGGGTCGCCTTCTTGATGTACTGCTGCGTCAGACCCGAACCACCACCGGAACCGCTCGTCACCTGGAACCAGGCGGCGCGCAGGATCGCCTTGGCGTCGAAGCCGGGGTTGTCGTAGAAGTTCGCGTCCTCGGCCGCGAGCACCGCGTGCTTGACGTTGTCGGGGATCTCCTCGTACGTCAGCATCGTGCGGTTCTCGCCGGGCGAGGTGATCTTCGTCATCTCGCTGCCGTCGGAGTACAGCAGCGTGATCGTCTTGTTCTGGTCGGCCGCGATCTCCTCGGGCTTCGGCCAGTCGAGCAGCGGGTACGCGATGGCGACCGCGATCACCGGGCCGAGGATCATGAGACCGACCGCGACGAAGGCACCGATCCGGACGCGCTTCCAGATCTTCTTCTTGCGCAGTCGGCGCTCCTCCTCCTCGGTGAGCTCCGGCTCGTCGTCGTAGTAGTCGTCGTCATCGTCGACGACCCCACCGGCGAGCAGGTACTCGTCCTCGGGTTCGCGGTGCGTGATGAGCTCGGGCTCGCGCTGCGTCGGCCGGCTCACCGGCGGCAGCTGCGTCGTCCGCTCCTCAGCAGGCTTGCGCGGGGGGACGCCGGGACGGCCGGGGCCGCCCGCGGGTCCGCCGGGACCGTTCGGGCCGCCGGGACGGCGTCCACCGGGCGGCGGCGCCATCGGCATGCCACCGGGAGGCGTAGGGGGACGGCTGCCGGGGCCACCGGGTCCGCCCACCGGACCGCCGGGACCCTGCGGACGGCCGGGGCCGCCCTGGGGCCCACCCGGCGCTCCCTGCGGACCGCCTGGTCCGTTCGGGCGGCGTGGGGGCTGTTGCTGTGGGAAACCACCGGGCGGCGTGCCACCCTGAGGAGGGCGTGCGAAACCGCCGGGCGGCGTGCCCGGTCGCGGCTGATTCGGGACATCACGTCTCGTGCCGCCACCGTCCGGGTCGTCCCCGGTCGGCCATTGCGGCTCGCCTCCGCGCTGCCGGTCATCATGCTGGTCGTTCACGTGAAAAGGCCTCCCAGACCGGCGTGCACCGGCACGCGGTTCGGTGGTCGTACTTCATTCGGAGCAGTGTCACCCGTGGGTCATTCCACCGCAGTCCTCCGCCGTGGCTTTTCCAGCCCACGCTTCCCCAGGACGTATGACTGCACCAGGTGGTTCCAACTGCACGTGCGGCAAACCTCCACCACGTACACGGAGAACTCCTCGAAGAGGTTCGCCATCTTCGCGAGTTCTTCAGGTGTGCGCGCGGAGCCGGCCGCGTGCTTCAGCTCGTCACCGTAGACCCACGACACGTTCGTGAGGGGTTCTTTGCGGCAGACCGGGCAGGGCACCTCCGTCGCCGTCCCGTGGAACTTCGCAGCTCGCAGCAGGTACGGGGACGCGTCGCAGACCTCCATGGTGCCCGTCCGACCGGCATGGACCTCCGCCAGCAGCGCTCGGCGCTGCAGCGAGTAGTCCACCACCTGTCGTTGGGTCAACACGCCACCAGAGTACGTGCCACCCGCTTCGCCGATGATGGGCCGTTCAGGGCAGCAACGTCCGACGCGATATGACGGTGTGCCACATCCCACACCGAAGAGGGGTTCCCGATGTATCGCAGCGATATAATCACCTCACCTATCGGTGCAGGTGCGAGGAGGTGACTCGTGTTCGAGTTCGCGCTGCTCGGCCTGCTGCACGAGGCGCCCATGCACGGCTACGAGCTGCGCAAGCGCTTGCATGACCTGCTCGGAGCGTTTCGCGCGTTCTCCTACGGATCGCTGTACCCAACACTGCGGCGACTCCAGAGGGCGGGCCTGATCGTGGAGGAGGGGCCGGAGGAATCGGCTCTCTCCTGGGGACGTCGGGCTCGCAAGGTCTACCGGCTCACACCGGAGGGCAAGGAGCGGTTCGCCGACCTGCTCTCCGATGCGGGCCCGCAGACCTGGGACGACGACTCGTTCGGGGTCCACCTGGCGTTCTTCTCGCGCACGCCGGCCGACGTCAGGATGCGGATCCTGGAGGGCCGCCGGCGGTGTGTCGAGGAACGCAGGGAGGGCCTGCGCGAGCGGCTGGCGAGGACGGGTGAGCAGATCGACCGCTACACCCGCGAGCTGCACAGCCAGGGCCTGGAGAGCACGGAGCGCGAGGTGCGGTGGCTCAACGAGCTCATCGCGCACGAGAAGTCCGAGCAGGACGAGTAGCACTCACCGTTGATCAAGGAGGACTCGGCAATGGGCGAAAACCGCCGCACCGTTCGAGTGGCCATCGTCGGGGTTGGCAACTGCGCGGCGTCGCTGGTGCAGGGCGTCCACTACTACCGGGACGCCGACCCGAGCACCCGCGTGCCCGGCCTGATGCACGTGCAGTTCGGTGACTACCACGTGCGCGATGTCGAGTTCGTCGCAGCGTTCGACGTGGACGCGAAGAAGGTCGGTGTGGATCTGGCGGAGGCCATCGTGGCCAGCCAGAACAACACGATCAAGATCGCGGACGTGCCGCCGCTGGGCGTGACCGTGCAGCGCGGGCACACCCACGACGGTCTCGGCCGGTTCTACCGGGAGACGATCGAGGAGTCCGACGCCGAGCCGGTGGACGTCGTGGCGGCGCTGCGCGAGGCCGAGGTCGACGTGCTCGTGTCGTACCTGCCGGTGGGCTCGGAGGACGCGGACCGGTTCTACGCCCAGTGCGCGATCGACGCGGGCGTGGCGTTCGTCAACGCCCTGCCGGTGTTCATCGCCTCGGACCCGGAGTGGGCGGAGAAGTTCCGCGCCGCCGGCGTGCCGATCGTCGGCGACGACATCAAGTCGCAGGTCGGCGCGACCATCACCCACCGGGTGCTGGCGAAGCTGTTCGAGGACCGCGGTGTGCAGCTCGACCGCACCATGCAGCTCAACGTGGGCGGCAACATGGACTTCCTCAACATGAAGGAGCTGGAGCGCCTGGAGTCCAAGAAGGTCTCCAAGACGCAGTCGGTGACGTCGCAGCTCTCGCGCGACATCGGCAAGGACAACGTCCACATCGGCCCGTCGGACTACGTCGCGTGGCTCGACGACCGCAAGTGGGCCTACGTCCGGCTCGAGGGCCGCGCGTTCGGCGACGTGCCGCTGAACCTCGAGTACAAGCTCGAGGTGTGGGACTCCCCGAACTCCGCGGGCATCATCATCGACGCCGTCCGCGCGGCGAAGATCGCCCTGGACCGGGGCATCGGCGGCCCGATCCTGTCGGCGTCGTCGTACTTCATGAAGTCCCCGCCCGAGCAGTACTCCGACGCCGAGGCCCACGCGGCCGTCGAGGCGTTCATCCGCGGCGAGGCCTAGTCGTCGAAGGGCCGCCTCTGGTCC
>NZ_JBHXCW010000160.1:0-18007 GCF_042725365.1 Lentzea sp. NPDC060358
CCCCGATCAGATTGCCGGGGGTCTGGGGGCAGCGCCCCCAGGTGGAAGCACGCAACAGGAACGGTCCCAAGAAAGCCAGGAAAAACGGCTAAGACGCACGATGCCGAGACCCGACGGGAACCACCAGCGGAGTCCCGGCAACCGGATCCTCCACAACCCGGGCATCCAACCCGAAAACATCCAGCAACAGGGCCTCGGTCAACACCTCACCAGGAGTCCCCTGAGCGACGACCCGCCCGTCCCGCATGGCGACGACGTGATCCGCGTACCGGGCAGCCAGGTTCAGGTCGTGCAACACCATCACCACGGTCCGGCCGAGCGAGGAATGCAGCTCCTGCACCAAATCCAGCACGTCGATCTGATGAGCGAGATCCAGGTAGGTGGTCGGCTCGTCCAGCAGCAGCAAATCGGTCCCCTGGGCCAAAGCCATCGAGATCCACGCCCGCTGCCGCTGCCCACCGGACAGTTCGTCGACGGTCCGCTCGGCAAGATCGGAAATCCCGGTCATCGCCAGAGCAGCGTCCACGGCCTCGGCGTCCTCGGAGGACCACTGCCGGTACCAGGCCTGGTGCGGATGCCGCCCCCGAGCAACCAGGTCAGCCACCGTCAGCCCCTCGGGCGCGGAAGGCGACTGCGGCAACATCCCGAGGACCCGAGCCACCTCCCGGGAGGGCAGCCGGTCGATCGCCTTGCCGTCCAGCAGAACGGCCCCGGACCGGGCCGGCAGCAACCGCCCGAGAGCCTTCAGCAGGGTCGACTTCCCGCACCCGTTGGGCCCGATGACGGCCGTGACGGTCCCCCCGACCACGGACAGGTCGAGCGTGTCGACGACCAGCCGCTCGCCGTACCCCACGGACAACGACGAAGCCTCAAGACGCACACTCATACCCGCGCCTCCCGGCGACTCCGAACAAGCAGGTACATCAGATAGGGCGCCCCGAGCACGGCGGTCACCACGCCGACCGGCAGCTCGATGCGGTAGATGGTCCGCGCGACGAGGTCGGACACCATGACCAGCACCCCGCCGACCACCACGGACCCGAACAGCGGCGGCTGGGCGGTCCCGGCGAGGCGCAGCGCGATCTGCGGCGTGGCGAGCGCGACGAACGCGATCGGCCCGGCGGCGGCCGTGGCGACGGAGGCCAGCACGATCGCCACCACGATCAGCAGCGACCGCGCCCGGTTCACCCGCACCCCGAGCCCGCGCGAGGTCTGGTCGTCGAACTGCAGCGCGCCGAGCACGTGCCCGCCGATCAAAGCGACCGGGATCAGCACCGCCAGCGCCAGCGCGACGGGCACGACGTGCTCCCAGCCGCGGCCGTTCAGCGAGCCGGTGATCCACACCATCGCCCGCCCGGCGTCCAGCACATCGCCGACGGTCAGCAGGTAGTGCGTGAAGTTGCCGGCCACGGCGGTGATGCCGATGCCGACCAGCACCATCCGGAAGCCCTCGATGCCCTGCCGCCACGCCAGCGCGTAGACGAGCAAACCGGCGGTCAGGCCACCGGCGAGACCGGCCAGCGGCAGGCCGATCGAGGCCGCGGACCCGGTCACCACGCCCAGCGACCCGCCGAACGTGATCACCGAGACGGCGCCGGCACCGGCTCCCCAGGTCACGCCGAGGATGTCCGGCGAGGCCAGCGGGTTGCGCACGATCGCCTGGAAGATCGCCCCGGACAACCCGAGCGCACCGCCGACGAGCAGGCCGGTCAGCGCGCGGGGCATCCGCAGCTCCGTGACCACGAACTGGTCGCGGCGCGAGCCACCGCCGAGCAGCGTGTCGACGACCCGTCCCGCGGTCAGCGGGAAGTCGCCGATCATGATGTCGACGACGAACACCGCGGCCAGCACGACCAGCGCGATCGCCACGACCAGCAGCGGCCGCGGCCTCAGCCGGAACGAGGTGGCGCCGACCCGCAGGGCAGGCCGGGGAGCCGTCTTGAGCGCGGTCAAATCTTCACCAGCTTCTTGCGGCGCACGAGGTAGATGAAGAACGGCGCGCCGATCAGCGCCAGCATCACGCCGACCTCCACTTCCGACGGGCGGGCGACCACGCGGCCGACGATGTCCGCGAACAGCAGCAGGATCGCGCCGACGAGAGCCGAGAACGGCAGCAGCCAGCGGTAGTCCGGGCCGGTGAACGCGCGCGCCACGTGCGGCACCACCAGGCCGATGAACCCGATGGGCCCGCACGCCGCGACGGCGCCGCCCACCAGCAGCGTGATGGCGAAGATGCCGAGCGACCGGGTCGTCCGGACGCGCACGCCCAGCGACGTGGCCACGTCCTCGCCCAGCGACAGCGCGTTGAGGCCCGGCGCGTTGAACGCCGCCACGACCAGGCCGACGAAGAGGAACGGCAGCACCTGCCAGAGGACCGCCAGGTCGCGGCCGCCGATGCCGCCGACCTGCCAGAACCGGAACGCGTCGAGCGACTGCTGGTCGAGCAGGACGATCGCGGACACCAGGCCGTTCATCAGCGCGGAGACGGCGGCACCGGCCAGCGCCAGGGTCACCGGCGACGAGCCACCGCGGCCCGCCGACCCGAGCAGGAACACCACGACGCTCGCGATCATCGCGCCCGCGAAGGCGAACCAGATGTAGCCGACCAGCGAGTTCACGCCGAGCAGGAAGATGGAGAGCACGACCGCGAGCGCCGCGCCGTGCGTGACGCCGAGGATGCCGGGGTCAGCGAGCGGGTTGCGCGTGTGGCCCTGCATGAGGGCGCCGCCGACGCCCAGCGCGATGCCGACCGCGATGCCGATCAACGTCCGCGGGACCCGCAGCTCGCGGATCACCACGTCGTCCTCGACGCCGGTCGGGGTGAACAGGCCGTGCCAGACGGCGGAGAGCGCGATCTCCTTGGACCCGATCGCGATGCTCGCCAGCGCCACGACGACCAGCACGGCCAGCAGGAAGAGCAGGCCGAACGACTTGCGACCCAAGGCCCACCCCTCCTAGCTGCGACGAAGTCAGGTGAGCCTAACCGAAGCGTCGCGGCCGGGCGGCGGGCGACCGCGCGGCGCCGATCACAGCGCGGAACACGTCAACAAGATCAGCTCTCGATATTCATCGACGCACCGATGTCGTTTGGACCGACTCGATTCACGTGCTTGTGGTCGGGCGGTCACTCGAATAACACGAAGGGGTTCCGGGGACGATTCCCCGGAACCCCTTCGTGATTCAGCGAATTTCAGCCCTGCTGGTGGTAGGCGTCGAGCACCTCGGCCGGGATGCGACCCCGGTCGGACACCTTCATGCCCTGCTTGCGCGCCCACTCGCGAATGGCCTGGTTCTGCTCGCGGTCCGCCGATGCCGGACGCGCCTTCACACCGGCCGGACGACCGGGGCCGATGCGCTTGCGGCCACCCGCACGACGTGCACCTCCGACGAAGTCGGCCAACGCGTCGCGGAGTTTGCCCGCATTACCCGAGGAAAGGTCGATCGTGTAGGCGACACCATCCAGTCCGAACTCGACGGTCTCCTCAGCGGTGGAACCGTCCAGATCGTCGACCAGGGTCACGGTGACCTTCTGCGCCATGCGTATCCTCCAGGACCCCGAATGCGCGGTCACCCGCGTCGCCAACTAAAGCCTTCTGCCGGGCAGGTTAGCGCACGGGTGCCGCATTGCACCTATCGACATCCGGAAAGTTACTCATTCAGGGCGAACGAGCGGGAACAAGATGGTCTCCCGGATACCCAGACCCGTGAGGGCCATCAGGAGGCGATCGATACCCATTCCGACGCCACCACTCGGTGGCATTCCGTACTCCAGTGATCGCAGAAAGTCTTCGTCGATCGGCATCGCCTCGTGGTCGCCGGCCGCGGCAAGACGGGCCTGCGCTTCGAGCCGTTCCCGCTCGATCACGGGGTCCACCAGTTCGGAGTAACCCGTTCCCAGTTCGAATCCGCGGACGTAGAGGTCCCACTTTTCGGCGACACCCGGCTTGGTGCGGTGTTGCCTGGTCAGCGGGGACGTCTCCACCGGGTAGTCGCGCACGAACGTCGGCTCGTGGAGCGTGCCGCACACCAGGTGCTCCCACAGCTCCTCGACGAGCTTGCCGTGCCCGAACTTCGGGTTGACCTCCAGTTCGTGGCGGTCACAAAGCTTGCGCAGGACCTCGGCCGGCGTCTCGGGGGTGATTTCCTCACCAACCGCTCCGGACAACGACTCGTAGATGCTGAGCGTCGTCCATTCACCGGAGAGGTCGTACTCGCTGCCGTCCGCCAACGTGACGATCTGAGAACCCGTCACCGCTTCCGCGGCTTCCTGGATGAGCTCACGCGTGAGTACGGCGTTCGAGTCGTACGTGGCGTAGGCCTCGTAGTACTCCAACATCGAAAACTCGGGCGAATGAGACGAGTCCACACCTTCGTTGCGGAAGTTGCGGTTGATCTCGAAGACCTTCTCGATGCCGCCGACGACGCAGCGCTTCAAGTACAGCTCCGGCGCGATGCGCAGGAACAGGTCGATGTCGAGCGCGTTCGAGTGCGTGATGAACGGACGCGCGCTCGCACCTCCCTGCAGCGTCTGCAACATCGGCGTCTCGACTTCGAGGAATCCACGGCGGTGGAACGAGTCGCGCAGAGAACGAACCACGTTCGCTCGGGTCCGAACAGTGTCGCGCGCGGTCGGCCGCAGGATCAGGTCGACGTATCGCTGGCGAATGCGGGTTTCCTCGCCGAGTTCCTTGTGCGCGACCGGCAACGGGCGCAGCGACTTCGACGTCAGCTGCCATCCGTCGGCCATCACGGAAAGTTCTCCGCGGCGCGAGCTGATGACCTCGCCGTGCACGAAAACGTGGTCGCCGAGGTCGACGTCGGTCTTCCACTCGGAAAGCGCTTCTTCACCCACTCCGGCGAGGCTCAGCATCGCCTGGAGTTCGGTGCCGTCGCCTTCGCGCAGCGTCGCGAAGCAGAGCTTCCCGGTGTTGCGCAGGAACATGACCCGGCCGGTCACGCCGACGACCTCGCCGGTCTGCGTGTCGGGCTCGAGTTCGGGGTGCGCTTCGCGGATCTCGCGCAGCGTGTGGGTGCGCGCGACTTCGACGGGATACGGCTCCTTGCCGGAAGCGAGCAGCCGCGCACGCTTCTCCCGGCGCACGCGCATCTGCTCTGGCAGGTCTTCTTCGCTGGTCACAGGGCTTTGCTTCGGCTGCTCACTCACGCCGAGAAGGGTACGGAAGTGCTCGGAGGGGAAGCGAACCGGATACCCCGGCGAATTCGGGACGCCCTAAGTTGGACGGATGGATCTACACGCGAGGCGAGCGGACTCGTTCGGTGCGCAGGCCGAGGCCTACGCCGAACACCGGCCTGACTATCCCGTGGCGGCGATCCGGTGGGCGCTGGAGCCCCTGGGCGCGGACGAGCCGCTGGACGTGCTCGACCTGGCCGCCGGCACCGGCAAGCTGACCGCGGGGCTGTGCGCGGAAGGACATCGCGTCACCGCCGTGGAGCCGAATGAGCAGATGCTTTCCGAGCTGGTGCGCCGCGTCCGCGACGTGCGCGCGCTGCCGGGGCACGCCGAACACGTCCCCGTCCCCGACAACACCATCGACGCCGTCTTCGTCGGCACCGCGTTCCACTGGTTCGACCAGGAGAAGGCGATGCCGGAGATCGCGCGCGTGCTCAAGCCGGGCGGTGTCCTGGCGGCGCTGTGGAACGAGCCGGACACCGGCGTCGAGTGGGTCGCCGGGCTCGAGCGGATCTCCGGCACGAGCGTCGAGAGCCGGCGCGAGGCTCCGACCTGCGTGCGGCCGCACGAGCTGTTCGGGCCCGTCGAGCGGCGGGCGTTCCCGCACGCGCACCGCAGGGAGTCGCCCGAGGACATGGTCGCCACGATCAACACCCACTCGCGGATGCTCGTCATCGACGACGAGGAGCGCGCCGCGGTCACCGAGAAGCTGCTCGCGTTCCTGCGTGCCCGCCCGGAGACGTCGAACGGGCCGTTCGACGCCCCCCTGCGCACGGACGTGACGCGAATGGTGACCGTCAGCGGGTGACCGCGGGCATGTTGCGCTCGAAGACCATGCGCAACCCCAGCAGGGTCAGGTCGGGCACGTGGTGCGCGATCGTCGAGGACTCGGAGACGACCAGCGGGGCGAGCCCGCCCGTGGCGATCACCGTCACGGGACCGGGGTCGCTCTGCTGGAGCTCCTCGGTGATCTTGCGGACCAGCCCGTCCACCTGGCCGACGAACCCGTAGACGATGCCGGACTGCAGGCACTCCACGGTGTTCTTGCCGATCACGTTGCGCGGCCTGACCAGCTCGACCTTGCGCAGCTGGGCGGCACGCGACGCCAGCGCGTCGACCGAGATCTCGATGCCGGGCGCCAGCGCGCCGCCGAGGAACTCGCCGCGCGAGGAGATCACGTCGAGGTTCGTGGACGTGCCGAAGTCGACCACGATGCACGAGGTCGAGTAGAGGTGGTGCGCGGCCAGCGTGTTGATCACGCGGTCCGAGCCCACCTCCTTCGGGTTGTCGACGAGCAGCGGGACACCGGTCTTCACGCCCGGCTCGACCAGCACCTTCGGCACGGCGTCGTAGTAGCGGCCGAGCATCACCCGCAGCTCGCGCAGCACCGCGGGCACGGTGGACAGCGCGGAGATGCCGGTGATCTTGTCGGCGTACTCGCCGAGCAGGCCGCGCATGGTCAGCGCGAGCTCGTCGGCGGTCATCCTGGCGTCGGTGCGCATCCGCCAGTCGCGCACGAGCGGGGCCGAGTCGCCGACCCCGTCGTACAGAC
This sequence comes from Lentzea sp. NPDC060358, assembly GCF_042725365.1. Lineage (NCBI taxonomy): Bacteria > Bacillati > Actinomycetota > Actinomycetes > Pseudonocardiales > Pseudonocardiaceae > Lentzea > Lentzea sp. NPDC060358. Next base: position 6,744 of record NZ_JBHXCW010000160.1, read on the forward strand.
CGAGCACGATGTTGGTGTTGCCGACGTCGATGGCGAGCAGCACGTGTGGTTCCTCAGTTCTCGGTTTTGATCAACGCGTCCAGCGCGGTCGCCTCAACGGTCTCAGAAGAGAGTCCGCTCGTGGAGCCGTTCACCAGACCGGAGCCCTCCGGCGCGTGCGCGGGGTCGGAGCCGAGGTCGGCGACCTTGTTGTTCGCGTCCACGAACACGACCCGCGGCCTGTAGGTGCGCGACTCGGCGTCGTCCATCTGCCCGTACGCGATGAGGATCACGATGTCGCCGGGGTGCACGAGGTGCGCCGCCGCGCCGTTGATGCCCAGCACGCCCGTGCCGCGCTCACCGGGGATGACGTAGGTCTCCAGGCGCGCGCCGTTGGTGACGTCGACGATGGCGACCTGTTCACCCGCCAGCAGGTCGGCGGCCTCCATCAGGTTCTCGTCCACCGTCACCGAGCCGACGTAGTGCAGGTCGGCCTGCGTCACGGTGGCACGGTGGATCTTGGACTTCAGCATCGTGCGGAACATGGCACTCCCCCTACTCGTCGCCTTCGCCGAGCAACACCGCGATGTTGTCGATCAGGCGGGTGGCACCGACGCGGGCCGCGACCAGCAGCCGGGCGTCGCCGTTCTCCGGCGCGGGACCGAGGTCGACCCCGCGCAGCTCCAGGTAGTCGAGCTCGACCTCGGGCACCTGCGCCAGCACGTCGTGCGCGGCCTTGAGCACCGCGTCGGCGCCCTGCGAGCTGACGTGGGCGCCCGCGGTGAGGGCGGCGGACAGCGTCACGGCGTGGTGGCGCTGCTCCTCGGACAGGTAGGCGTTGCGCGACGACAGCGCGAGGCCGTCGTGCTCGCGGACGGTCGGCACGCCGACGACGTCCAGCGGGAAGTTGAGGTCGCGCGCCATCCTGTGGATGAGCTGGAGCTGCTGGTAGTCCTTCTGCCCGAACACCGCGTAGGTGGGCTGCACGATGTTGAACAGCTTCGACACGACGGTCAGCACGCCCCCGAAGTGGCCGGGGCGGACCGCGCCCTCAAGCTCGTCGCCCAGCGGGCCGGGGTGGACGGTGACCTGGGCACCCTCCGGGTACATGTCCTCCGCGGACGGCGCGAAGACCAGGCCCACGCGCTCCTCGCGGCAGATGTCGAGGTCGGCCTCGAACTGGCGCGGGTACTTCGCGAGGTCCTCGTTCGGCCCGAACTGCAGCGGGTTCACGAAGATCGACACGACGACCACCGTGTTCTGCATGACCTGCGCCTCGCGGATCAGCTGCCGGTGGCCCGCGTGCAGCGCGCCCATCGTGGGCACGAGCGCGACGTTGCGGCCGGCGTTGCGCAGGGCTCGGACGACCCGGTTGAGCCGCTGCGGGTCGCGGTGCACCGTGACGTCGTCCGGGCGGTAGTCGTCCTTGGTCAGTGGCTTGGTCACGTCAGTCCTCGAGAGTGGTGCGAACGTCGTCGGCGGCGTCGGGCTTGAGCAGCCCGGAGCGCTCGGCCCGGTCGGCGGTGCGGCGGGCGAGCACGCGGTAGCTGGGAAGGGTCTCGGGTGCCTCGTGCGAGAGCACGTCGAGGTGCTTGCGCAAGGTACCGGTGTCGCCGCGGGCGACCGGACCGGTGAGGGCCCTGTCGCCGTGGCGCAGGGAGTTGTCGAGCGCGGCGGACAGCAGCGGGCCGAGCAGGCGTTCGGCGTTGGCCACGCCCGCGCCGGAGAGCAGGTCGGCCGCGTCGCGGACCAGCGTGATCAGGTGGTTGGCGCCGTGGGCCAGGGCCGCGTGGTAGAGCGGGCGGACGGACTCGGGCACCCGGACCGGTTCCGCGTCCATCTCCACGACCAGCGCCTCGCCGACGCTCCAGGCGACCTCGTCGCCGTCCGCGGCCGTGACGCCGACGCACGCGGCGCGCATCCGCTGCAGGTCCTCCTCGCGGCCGGTGAAGGTCATGACGGGGTGCAGCGCGAGCGTGAGGGCGCCGAGCTCGGCGGCGGGGGCGAGGACGCGCACGCCCTGGGCACCGCTGGTGTGCACGACGATCTGGCCCGCCCGCAGCGACCCGGTGGCGACGAGGCCCTTGACCAGGCCTTCCAGCTCGTCGTCGGGGACGGCCAGCAGCACGAGGTCGGCGCGCCGCGCGACCTCGGTGGGGTCCTCGACGGGGACGCCGGGCAGCAGCTCCTCCGCGCGGTCGCGGGAGGCCCTGGAGACGGCGGACGTGCCGGCGACCACGTGGCCCGCTCTGGCCAGCGCGGCGCCCAGCGCCGAGCCGACCCGGCCTGCCGAGATGACACCGACAGCGAGCCTGGCCGGACGTGGGGTCGCGTCCATGCGACTAACTCCTTCTGACGTTCCAGTCCCGGGTGCGGGTACCGGACGACGCCGCCGAGGGTAATCCGCTGTTCCCGGCGTTTCCCCGCTCGGTGACCGGACTCACCGGCGGGCGGCGGCCCTGGTGGCGTGCAGCGTGTCGAGCAGGACCCCGTGGCGCTGCTCCGCGCTCTGGCCGGCCGTTCCCTGCTCGATGCGGTGGCGCAGGAACGCCAGTTCGGTGACCGCGATCTGGTAGGCCTTCACCGACTTGACCGCGCCCTCGCCGGACTTGCGCTTGACCGCCCGCAGCCAGTTCCGCCGGCCGTTGAGGCTCGCCAGCAGGGCCACCTCGCTGTTGGCGATCCACCGGTTCTGCGCCATCGCGGCGAGCTGCCCCGCCACGATCCGCTGCTCCCGGCGCCGCTGCCACACCACGATCGCGACGGCGCCCGCGAACACCGGCACCATGATCAGGAAGTACAGGTTGATGAAGTCGGACCCGGTGCCGACGGTCGTGGAGAAGTTCCACAGCGAGTGCAGCCCGACCGCGGTGAGGTACCCGCCGATCGGCGCGAGCACGCGGGTCGTGGCGTGGCTGGTGCTGGCCGCGATGCCGACGCCGATGCCCGTCATGGCCGTGAACAGCGGGTGCGCGAACGGCGACAGCACCCCGCGCAGCACGAACAGCGCAACCACCCCGCCACCCATGTTGCCGAGCCCGTCCTCGAGGAAGACCCGGCCGAAGTACCAGATGTTCTCGGTGAACGCGAAGCCCGCGGCCGTGATGCCCGCGTAGACCATGCCGTCGACGACGCCGTCGAACTCGTGCCGCCGCCGCGCGAACACCGCGATGAGGAACACCGCCTTGGTGGCCTCCTCGACGATCGGCGCCCCGACGACGGCGGTGAACGTCGTGCCGTCGTTGGTCAGCAGGTCCCCGAGCACGCGGCTGGTCTGGTTGAACGCGAGCGAGCTGATCGTCGCCCCGCACGCACCCCAGACGAACGCGAAGAGCAGCATCTTCGCCGGTTCCGGCTCCCACCGGTCGATCCACAGGAACGCGCTCACGACGAACGCGACGGGGATCAGCGCCGCGGCGGCGCCCACGAGCAGCGGCCCGATGCCGATGCTGGACGTGCCGAGCGCGAACAGCACCAGCCCGGCCGCGGCCAGCGCGATGAGGGCCACGACGGGGAACAGGACGGTCCAGCGGCGCTGCTCGATGCGCTTCTTCGGCGTCGGCGTCGGCGTGAGGTCGGCGTCGGTCACGAAATGACCTTAGATGCACACTTGTCCGGTGTTCGACTGGGAAGCCGCTTGGCACGCCGCGCTGTACGGCCCCGGCGGCTTCTTCGCCCGCGGCGAGAAGCCGTTCTCGCACTTCCGGACGTCTCCGCTGGTCGGTCCGGAGCTGGCCGCCGCGCTCGTCGAGCTGCTGTCGCGAGTGGACGCGGCCCTGGGATTTCCCCCGGTCGTGGACTTCGTGGACGTCGGTGCGGGCGGCGGGGAGCTGGCTTTCGCGGTGCGTTCGCTGGCTTCGGGGTCGCTGGGTGCGCGGTTGCGCGTGACGGCGGTCGAGCTCGGACCGCCCGTGCCGTTGCCCGGTGTCCGGTGGACCTCGTCGATCCCCGCCTGCACCGGGTTGCTGGTCGGGCACGAATGGCTCGACTCGATCCCCTGTCCGGTGGTCACCGGTCCGTCCTCGGACCCGTGGATCGCGCGGTGGTGGCCTTCGCTGGCTGACGGGGCACAGGCCGAGGTGGGGGCGTCCAGGGACGCCGCCTGGGCCGCCGCGGTGGCCTCGGTGCGCGGGGCGGCCCTGGCGATCGACTACGGGCACCTGGTGTCGTCGCGGCGGTTCACGCTGACCGGGTACCGGGAGGGGCGCCAGGTGCCGCCCGTGTTCGACGGGTCGTGCGACATCACCGCGCACGTCGCGCTGGACGCCTGTGCCGCGGCGGCCGGCGGGGAGCACGTGCTGGTGTCGCAGCGGGACGCGTTGGCGGCGCTGGGGTTGAGCGCGTCGGTCGGTGGCAGCGGGTGGGACTGGCTGGAGTCCGCGGCTCGGGCCGGGCGGATCGCCGAGCTGCGTGATCCCGGCGGGCTGGGCGGGTTCGGGTGGCTGCTGCACGGGTGCTCGGTGGCCGTCGCCGACCTGCTGCCCTCGTTGCCGCCCTGGCGTCCGAATCCCGCCAGCTTTTCTCCGGCGTGACGGCGATCGTCTACTTCGTGCTGATTCACACCGTGTCGCCTGATGCCTCGTTCTCCGACCCCGGGCGTGAGTACCGGGCTTCCGAGCCCGGCGTGCCGTTGCGGTGCTGCCTGCGGAAGTCGCTGCCCGGTGAGCCCGTCTGGTTGTTCCGGTACTCGCCCGCGTCCGGACTCGGTCCGTACGCCGAGGTGGGTCCGGTGTTCACGCACGTGGACTGCTCGTCGTCGCCCGCGCTGGACCGGCTCCCCGAAGAATTGTTGAACAATCCCCGGATCCTACGTTCCTACAACACCGCAGGTCAGATCGTGGACGGTGCGGTGGTGGAACCCGGATCGTTCGATCGTGCAATCGAAGAATCGTTCAACAATCCCTCAATCGAGTCGATCCAGGTGCGCAGCGTGTCGCACGGGTGCTTCTTCTTCGCGGTGACGAGGTCGTGAACGCGGGCGGGCTCGCGCCGCTGGCCCGCCCGCTCCGGCGACACTCCCCGCCGTCCGACCTCGGGGCCGGTCCGGCAACACCCTCGACACCGCCGGATCTCGGGCCTGCTCAGACGACACCCTCACCCCCCGCCGGACCTCAGGCCCGCTCCGGCGACACCTTCGACGCCGCCCAGCCTCAGACCCGCTCCGGCGACATCCTCCACTACGCCGCCCGACCTCAGGCCCGTGCTGGCAACACTCTCCCGGCGCAGCCGACCTCAGTCCCGCGCCGACATGCTCGCTCCGGCGCCACCCCGGCCGATCGCCCCCGTTGCCACCACGCCCATCCGGTCCGGCCTCGCCCGACCACCCTCACCCACCTCGGCCAGCTTGGCCCGATCACCCTCGCCCACCCGGCAAGCCTGGCCCGACCACCCTCGCCCAACCCGGCCAGCCTGGCCTGATCATGCTCGCCCCGCCCATCTTGGTCGCCCAGCCACCCCCTTCTGGCCGCGCCCAGTCGGCCGTGTCCCCCGACTCGCCGAACCCGTGCCCGCTCCACTCACCCCAGCCGCCACGCCCACCTGTCCAGCCCGCCACCCCTCACTCCGCCGGCCAGCTCGCCCCACCAACCCCGTGCGTCCAGCCACCCCGTGCGCCCAGCCACCCCGTGCGCCCCACCAAGCTCACCCAGCCCGCCACACTCGCCCCACCGGCACGCGCCTACCACCCCGCTCCACCAGCTCACCCAGCCGCCACCCTCGCTCCACCGGCCCGCGCGCCCACGACACTCGCTCCACCGGCTCACCCGGCCGCCACCCTCGCCACCGGCCGCGCTCCCGCCACCCGGTCGCCCCTGTCACCTCCGGCCGCCCCCGCGCACCCCGCCACGCCCCGAGCCCCGCCACGTCCCAGCCCCTCCCCCGACCCGTGAAACCATGCTCCGGTGAGCGAGCAGATCACCGTTGGAGTCGGGGCAGGCGCCCGGTACCTGGGCGTGGACCGCGTGATCGACCTGGGGCCGTTGCACCCGTCGGCCCACGGCGCGTATCGCCTGCGCCTCACCGTCACGCCCGATCTCGTCATCACCGCGGCCGAGCCGCTCGTCGGGCACCTGCACCGCGGCGCCGAGAAGCTCTTCGAGGTCCGCGACTACCGGCAGGTGCTGACGCTGGCCAACCGCCACGACTGGCTGTCGGCCTTCTGCAACGAGCTGGCCGTGGCGCTGGCCGTCGAGCGCATGACGGGCATGGACGTGCCGGTGCGAGCGCAGTGGTTGCGCGTGTTGTTGTGCGAGCTCAACCGGCTGATGGCGCACATGGTGTTCCTGACTCCGTTGGCGCCCAACGCCGCCGCCTACCGCGAAGGCGTCCAGGCGCTGATGGAGGAGGCGTCGGGCGGGCGGATCCACTTCATGTTCAACCGGATCGGCGGGCTGCGCGAGGACGCGCCCGCCGGCTGGGTGGACCGGGTCGCCGACTTCCTGTCCACTGTGGACACCGACACCCTGGAGATCGACTTCGGCCGGCTCGAAGGGCTCGGCGTGCTCGGCGAGGACGACGCGCTCGCGTACGGCGTCACCGGGCCGATCGGGCGGGCCAGCGGGGTGGACTTCGACCTGCGGCGCGACGATCCGCTGCCGGCCTACGAGCACCTCGACTTCGCACCGGTCGTGCGCACCGAAGGCGATGCCGCGGCACGGGTGCGGTGCCTCCTCGGCGAAGTCCGGCTGTCGACGGCATTGGCCGGGGCCTGCCTCGAACAGCTGCCGCAGGGGCCCGTGAACGTCCGGCTGCCCAAGGCCATCAAGGCACCCGAGGGGTCGGTCTACACGCGCGTCGAGGCGCCGTTGGGCACGTCCGGGGTGCACTTGTCGTCACGGGGCGAGAAGACGCCGTGGCGGTTGAAGTTGCGCACGCCGTCGTTCAACAACGTTCAGGCGTTGTCGGCGTTGCTGCCCGGCACGAAGGTGGACGACCTGCCGGGCGTGCTCAGCTCGTTCGCCGTCATCGTCGGCGACATCGACAAGTAGCCGATCGGCAGGAGCCGATCGGCGAGGAGCTAGTCGTCGCGGCGACGGCGGCGGCGCGGGGCGTCGCCTCCGCCCAGCGAGGCCAGCAGTTCGCTCACCGACTTGCCGTCCGCGTGCGCGCCGGACGGGTCGTCCTGCGCCGCGCGGCGGCCGGTGCCCGGCGACACCACGGGCAGGCGGGTCGAGGAGTCCTCGGCCACCCGGCGGCCCGAGACCGGGGGCTCGTCCGCCGCGGAGCGGCGGCCCGTCGAGACCACCGGCAGGCGGGCCGAGGACTGCTCGGAGGCGCGGCGGCCGACGGGCGGCAGCGACACCAGGGAGTCCTCGGACTTCGTGCGGCGGGACGGGGCCGGCTCCTCGGAACGCCTGCGGCCGGCGGGGGCCGGGGCGGCCGGGCTGTCCGGCTTCAACGTCTCCCACGAACCGCTGTCCTGCACGGGCGCCGGAGCGGCGGGCGCGGCGGAGCGGTCGTCGGCGCGGCGGCGGCCGCCACCGGTCTGCTGCAACGACTTCGGGTCGATCATCGCGGTCCGCTCGGCGACGCGTGACCGGGGCTGCTCGGGCTTGCGGGGTTCCACCGGTTTGACGGCGGGCGCCTTCGGCGGCTGCTCCGGGCGCGCCAGCGCCTCGGTGCGGTTGGCCTGGGGCTGGACCGGCGGGCGCTGCACGCGTTCCGTGCGCTGCACCTGGGCCTGGGCCGGCGGGGCCTTCACGGTCGGCGGCGGCACCGGGGCGGGCTTGGCGCCACCGAGCCGCGCCGAGACGGCCGCGGCGGCGGACGTGCGGGGCTGCGGGCGGGCCGGTTCCTGCTTCGCGGCCTTCACGGGCTCGCGGCGGACCACGGCGGGCTGCGGGCGCGGCGAGGCGCGCGTCGGCTCCGGGCGCGCGGGTTCGGGGCGGGCCGGTTCACGGCGCGGCGGCTGCACCTTGGCGTCGTGGGCGACGCGTTCGATCAGCTCGGTGCGCTCGGACGGCTTCTCCGCCGGCACCGACGACGCGGAGATCGCGTTGATGATCCGCTTCTCGGCGCCCGGCGTCAGCCGGGACGCGTCCGAGGCGAGGGCGCGCAGGCGGGTGGACTCCGCGCGCAGCGCGACCCGTTCGACCAGGACGTCGCCGCCCAGCAACGCCTGCAGGTTGTCGCGCAGGGCGTGCAGGTCCGCGCGCAACGCCTCGATGTCCGCGCGGGACTCCTCCTCGATGCGCTTGCGCGTCTCGGACTCGATCTCCAGCTCGTACTCGCGACGGGCCGCGACCTCGCGCTCGAGCTCCAGCTCGTAGACGGACTGGAGGTCGGCCACCTCGCCGTCACGCTCGGTGACCTGACGGCGGTATCTGGCGGCCAGGAAGGCACCCACCAGTGCTGCCCACAGAGCAGCGACCACGGCCAGACGCAGCATTCGGGCGCTGTCGCTCAGCACGAGCACAGCCGCGGCCACGAGGGCGAGCGCCAATGCTGCTACTAAGAGCAACCGCCCGGAGCCACGACCGTGATCTTCCTGCTCGTCGTCGATCGACGCGCCTCGCCCGGTCATGCGCACTACGGTACCGCGCAGTTATGGGACTGAGACCTACGGCCGGGTATCTATCTCGTTTCCGGAACCCTCGTTGGGCGTCTTGCAGCAGTGCTCCAGCCACAGCGCCGCGGCCGTCAGGAGTAGCGCGGAGACCATCCCGACAACGGCGGCCACCAGGTCGTTCGAGGCGGCGGGGAACGAGTCGCGGACCGGGATCACGAAGATCGACAACCCGGCCCAGGCCCCGAACATCAAAGCGCCCAAAACGGACGAAGCCTTTGCCAATGCGACGGCTCGGGCGGCCGTCAGCGGCTGTACCGGGCGCGCGCCCTGACGGCGTTCGATCCTGGCGCGCAAGGAGAACGCGAGCACGACCTCGACGACGGCGATCACGAACAGCGTCGATCCGGCCAGGACGGGCAACGGTGGCAACGTGTCGTACGAGAGCCGCAGCAGCAGGTGCGCCAGGATGCCGGCGATGATCGCGACGGCCGCCAGGTCGCGGGGGCGGGTGAACCTCACGAGTCCATCCAACCCGAAAGCACGAGATCGTCGCGCCTGCGCACACCGTCCGAAGAGAACTCCAGCGCCGCAACGGGTCCGTGGCCGGGCAGCACCGCGTCCGGCTCGACGTCGAGCCACGGGACGAGGACCGTCGCGCGCTCAAACGCCCCAGGATGCGGCAGAAGCAGCTCCGGGTGGTCCGAGGTCACCCCGTCCACCGAAACCACGTCCACGTCCAACGTGCGCGGTCCCCAGCGCTGTTCCCGCACGCGTCCGGCGGCGTTCTCCAGCTCCTGGCCGCGCCGCAGCCAGCCCCACTCGTCGATCCCCTCCGCCGCGACGACCACGACGGCGTTCAGGAAGTCCGGCTGGTCCTCGACGCCCCACGCCGCCGTTTCGTACACGGGCGACACCGCGACCACGTGCGGCCGCAACCCGTCCACGACGGACCGCAGGAACGCCAGGCGGTCGCCGAGGTTGGAGCCGATCGACAGGACCGCGCGGGTCACCGGGATTCCTTGGGGGGCAACGGCCCTGCCAGCCGGCGCGAGCGGCGGATCGTCACCGACACGTCGTCGAACGTCAGCGGGATCGGCGCGGACGGCTTGTGCACCGTCACCTCGACCGCGTGCAGGCGCGTGTCCGTCATGGCCTCGTCGGCGATGCGCCCGGCGACGGTCTCGATCAGGTCGTGCGGCTCGCCGCCGACGATCGCCGCGGCCATCTCGGCGAGCTCGCCGTAGTGGTAGGTCTGGCTCAGGTCGTCCGTCCGCGACGCCGAGGACAGGTCGAGCCAGAGCGTGATGTCGACGACGAACTCCTGCCCGTCGCGCTTCTCGTGCTCGAAGACGCCGTGGTGGCCGCGCACCCGCAGGCCCGTCAACGCGATCCGGTCAGCCATGTCCCCGCCTCCACGCACCGGCGACGGCGACCGCGTCCAGCGTCCGGTCGACGTCGTGCACCCGCACACCCCAAGCCCCGTTGAATGCGGCCAGCGCGGACACCGCCGCGGTCGCGTCCTCCCTGCCGTCCGGTGGACGGCCGCCGAGCAGCGTGCCGAGGAAGCGCTTGCGCGACGCCCCCACCAGCACCGGGAAACCCAGCTCGACCAGCTCGTCCAAGCGCTGCAGCAGTTCCCAGTTGTGGTCGCCGAGCTTCGCGAAGCCCAGACCGGGGTCGAGCACGATCGACGACTCCGCGACTCCCGCCGCCATCGCCGACTCCACGCGCTCCAGCAGCTCCGAACGCACGTCGACCACCACGTCGTCGTACCGCGCGAGGGAATCCATCTCCGTGCTGTGCCCACGCCAGTGCATCAGCACGTACGGCACACCCGCAGCGGCAACGACCTTCGCCATCTCCGGGTCGGCCAGACCGCCCGACACGTCGTTGACGATCGCCGCGCCCGCGTCCAGCGCGGCCGCGGCGACCGCGGCGCGCATCGTGTCGACGCTGACCGGCACGCCCTCGGCCACCAGCGCGCGGATCACCGGCACCACGCGGGCGATCTCCTCGGCCGGGTCGACGCGCTCGGCGCCCGGTCGCGTGGACTCGCCGCCCACGTCGACCACGTCGGCGCCGTGCCCGTGCATCTCGACGCCGTGCGCCACCGCGTCACGCCGGTCGAGGTAGCGGCCGCCGTCGGAGAACGAGTCGGGCGTCACGTTGAGCACGCCCATCACGACGCACCGGCCGGGACGGGGCAGACCGCTCACCGCGTCCGGCCCCTGATCAACTCGATCGCCTCCGCCCGCGTGGACGCGGACGTGCGCAGCAACCCGCGCACCGCCGAGGTCGTGGTGCGCGAACCGGGCTTGCGCACCCCGCGCATGCCCATGCACAGGTGTTCGGCCTCGACGACCACGATCACGCCGCGCGGCTCCAGCTTGCGCACCAGCGCGTCGGCGACCTGCGACGTCAGCCGCTCCTGCACCTGCGGCCGCTTCGAGTAGAGGTCGACGAGCCGCGCGAGCTTCGACAGCCCCGTCACGCGGCCCTTCTCGTTCGGGATGTACCCGACGTGCGCGACGCCGTGGAACGGCAGCAGGTGGTGCTCGCAGAAGCTGAACATCGGGATGTCGGTGACGAGGACCAGCTCCTCGTGGCTCTCGTCGAACGTCTTCGCGAGCACGGTGTCCGCGTCGGTGTAGAGCCCCGCGAACAACTCCCGGTAGGCCCGCGCCACCCGTGCGGGTGTCTCGCGCAGGCCCTCGCGCTCCGGGTCCTCACCGCACGCGATCAGCAGCTCGCGCACCGCCGCCTCCGCGCGGGTCTGGTC
>NZ_JBHXCW010000161.1:0-17879 GCF_042725365.1 Lentzea sp. NPDC060358
TTGATGATGTGGTCGCGCTCCGATTCCGAGAGCCCGCCCCAGATTCCGTACGGTTCCTGCACGGCCAGCGCGTGTTTGCGGCACATCTCCAGCACGGGGCAGGCGAGGCAGACAGCCTTGGCGCGCGCTTCCCGCCGGGCTCTCGCCGGACCCCGCTCACCGTCGGGGTGGAAGAAGAACGCGCTGTCCATGCCCCGGCACGAACCGCGCATCTGCCAGTCCCACAGATCTGCGTTGGGACCGGGGAGCCTTCGGGTGTCCGCCATCGAGACCGCCTCCGTGACGACTGCTCCATTCGGCTTAACGATGATCCACCGTAGAACCGAGTCAAAACTTGTTCAAGAGGCTGAAGACCCTTATCAACTGATGGGTGACAGCACGCGTGTTCGATCACTCACCGCCCGGAGTTGCCGCTCGGATGCGGTGAACGGACGATGGCTCCCGTGAAGGCAGAGCCGGAGCGCAGACCCGCCGGTGGTCATCCCGGCGACCCGCTCCTCTCGGTCGCCGCGGTGGCCAGACGGCTCGGCGTGGCACCCGCGACACTGCGCACCTGGGACCGCCGCTACGGGCTCGGTCCGAGTGGCCACACCGTTGGGCGGCACCGGAAATACGGACCGCGCGACGTCGCCCGTCTGGAATTGATGCAACGCGCACTTCTTCGTGGCGCGTCTTCCGCCGAGGCCGCTCGTTTTGCCCTCGACTCGAAATCGTCGATGACCCGCGGGGAAGTTCCCGTCAGCCCATCGGGTGGTGGTGGCCGCGGCCTGAAAATGCCCGGAGCGTCCCCCTCGGCGCGCGGGCTGGGACGGGCGGCGGTGGCCATGGATTCGATCGCCGTCCAGCAGATGCTCGCCGACTCGCTTTCCTCCGACGGGGTGATCGCGACGTGGGACGAGGTCGTGCGCCCGGTCCTCACCGCCGTCTCCGCCCGCTGGCAGCTCGCCGGCACCGGCGTGGAAGTGGAGCACCTGCTGAACGAGTGCGTGCTGGCGGCGTTCGTGCGCGCGACTCCGCTCGTCACCCTCGGGCGCAACCATCGGCCCGTGCTGCTGGCGTGCATGCCGGAGGAGAGGCACACCCTCCCGCTCTACCCGCTGGCCGCCGAACTGGCGCGCCGAGGCGTGGTCGTCCGCCAGCTGGGAGCGGCGCTGCCGGTGGACGCCCTGGCCGCCGCGGTCCGCCGCACGGCCCCCTCCGCGCTCGTGCTGTGGGCGCAGCTGCCGCGGTACGCCGATCCGGCGGTGATCACCGCCCTGCCGCGGACCCGCCAGCAGGTGAGGGTGTTCGTGGGCGGGCCGGGGTGGCGCCGCGGGGTGGTCACGGCGCCGGCGGAACGGGTGGAGGACCTCGCGGCCGCGGTCGCGGCGGTCGAGAGCGCGGTGACCTGACCGGCGCCCGGTGCACCCGGCTCGAGCGGCAGACTCCTCCGCATGGAAGAGGAGCTGCGCCGCGCCGCCTTCGGTGACTCACCCGACCTCCCCGTCTGGCCCGCGCTGTCCTCCCCGAGTTCGCGCGTCCGCTGGCTCGCGGCCGTGGTCCTCGGCGGCCAGGGCCACTACGCCGCCGCGGCCACCGCCCTCGACGTGCTGCGCCACGACCGCGACCCGGTGATCGCCTCCCTGGCCCTGTCCACCCGCGCGTCCCACCACCGCCAGCTCGGCGCGCACCACCTGGCCCGCGCGCTCGACGGGGCCGCCCTGGCGCGCGTCCGGCCGGCCGCGGGGACCGATCCGGACGGGGTCGACGCGGCCGGTGCCCGGACGGACGCCCTGCTCGGCCTCGCCGCCGACTCGCTCGGGGCCGGGCGGCTCGGGGAGGCCCGGCGTCTCCTCGCGGCGGTCGAGCCCGCCGGGTGGAGGGCGGAGGTCCGGCGGGGCTGGGTGACCGCGGAGGTCGAGCTGGCGTCCGGGAACGCCGCGGCGGCCGTCGCCCCCGCCGAGCAGGCGCACCGCGTGGCGGTGGAGAAGGAAGCGCTGCGTCACGAGTTGAAGTCGGCGCTCGTCCTGGGCACCTCTTTGGTCGTGTGGGGGACACCCGACGGCCTGAAGCGCGGGAGTGAACTCATCGAGTGTGAGCTAAATCACAGCGCTGCGAAGGGCCTTCATCCGTTGGTCTGGCCGAGCGCTCTGGTGCTGGCGGGTGACGCCGCGCGGGGCGGTGAAGGCGGCGGGAAACGGGCTGCCGAGGCTCTGAGCTGCGTGTTGCGGAGAGCGGACCCCGTCGGCCGCGGAGTCGCCCTCGAGTCGCCGTGGATGCCGACCGGGCTGCTCCGTTCCGGGGAACCCCCGAACGCAGACCCTCAGACGAACTTCTTGACGGATTAAGCACCGGATCGTGTCAAGGTCCGGCCTCCAGCGTCCGATAGGGGAGATGGAACGTCACTCGGCTGCAGGAAAGGAGTCCCCGTGACCACGGTCCTTATTTGCGACGACCGGCGCAGTGTGCGGGAGGGTCTCACCCGCGTGATGTCGGCTGTCCCCGGGGTTAGCCGCATCGACTGCGTAGCGCACGGTGACGAGTTGTTGGCTCGCTTTTCAAGGCAGCCGGTCGACGTCGTCCTGGTGGGAACCCAGCGCGCCGTCCCGACCGGGGTGGAAGCCACGCGTCGGCTCGTCTCCGCGAATCCGCAGGCAAACGTCATCGTCTTCGGTGCACCCGACGACGCGGGCAGCATCGCCGCGGCGATCGCCGGCGGTGCGCGCGGATATCTGAGGTGGGACGCCTCGCGTCCCGAGCTTGTGGCGGCCCTCGCGCACACGCTCGCCAGCACCTCCGTACCGGCGCCGCGCCAGCCCTCCGACCCCGGCGTGCAGCTCACGGAGCGCGAGCTCCAGGTGCTGCGGGGCATGAGCCAGGGCAAGAGCAACGGCCAGATCGGCCGCGAGCTCTACCTGTCGGAGGACACGGTGAAGACGCACGCGCGTCGTCTCTTCCGCAAGCTCGGTGTCCGCGACCGCGCTCAGGCGGTGGCGCACGGCTTCCGGCGAGGCCTCGTCCAGTAGGTCGCACTCACCGCACCGGCCCCGCGCTCCCATGTGCCGCACGTGGGAGAGCGGGGCCGATGCGTGAGCCGGGTCACTCGTGCGCATCCGTGCGCGCGGCCACCCCCAGCGCGGTGACGCGGTCGCCGGGCCGAGGCCGTTCAGCGAGTCCGCTGCTCACCCGCGGTGCCCGCACCCCGCCGATGAACGGAAGGCCTGGAAGCCGGTACGGTGAGGTTGCTGCACCGGGTCGCTGTGAGTGACTCGTGCTGTTTCCTGTCGGTACGCCAACAAGTAACACCAGGGCTGTTGTCTGCGATGACCAACTTGGGGGACGGACTGGACGCCGAAGTGGGCGCGGCCGTCGACGGCGACCGCCAGGCGATCGAACGCCTGCTGGCCTCCATACGTCCTCTCGTGGTGCGGTACTGCCGCGCCAGAGTTGGCAGGCAGGAGCGGAGCTTCGCTTCGGCGGACGATGTGGCCCAGGAGGTGTGTCTCGCGGTGCTCACGGCATTGCCCAGCTACCGCGACCAGGGTCGGCCCTTCCTCGCGTTCGTCTACGGGATCGCGGCGCACAAGGTCGCCGATGCACATCGGTCCGCAGCCAGGAACCGCTCCGAGCCCGTGCCCGAAGTCCCCGATGCGCCGGAGACCGACGCCGGTCCAGAGCAACGGGCGATGCAGGGCGAACTCTCCGACCGGATGGCGGTGCTGCTGCGCGTCCTGCCGGAGAAGCAGCGGGAGATCCTGCTGTTGAGGGTGGTGGTCGGACTCTCCGCCGAGGAAACTGCCGAGGCGGTCGGTTCGACGCCGGGTGCGGTCCGGGTGGCGCAACACCGCGCGCTCGCTCGGCTCCGCAAGTCGCTGGCAGCGGAGGAGGTGGTCTGAGTGGCCGACGAACACGGGAAGGACGACGAGGAAGTGCGCGGACAGGACGACAGAGCCCCGCACGAGCCCGTCGCCGACGACCTCTCGGCCGTGCAGGCCGATGACAAACTTCTGGACGCCCTGGGGTCCGCGACCCCCGGCGCGGCCGGCTCGTCGGCGGACGACGAGCTCAACGCGATGCTGCTCGCGTGGCGCAACGAGGTGGAGGCGGAGCCGTTCGGCGAGCTCGTCGACACCGACACCGCCATCGCGACGATCCAGGCTGCCCGCCCGCAGCCGGTGAGCAGGCACCGCTTCCTGATCCCGCTCGCGAGCGCCGCCGCGGTGCTGGCCATCGCCTTCACCGGCGTGAGCCTCGTGGCGCGCGACGCCCAGCCGGGCGACACGCTCTGGGGTCTGACGCAGGTGCTCTACTCCGAGCACGCGAAGTCGATCGAGGCCGCCGCGATCATCGACACCGACCTCGAGTCGGCGCGCCTCGCCCTGCGCGAGGGCAAGGTGGTCGAGGCGCGCGAGAAGCTCGACAAGGTCGAGGCCAGCCTGGGGTCGGTCTCGACGGCCGACGGCAAGGCCAAGCTGGAGGAGAAGCACAAGGAGCTCGAGAAGGAGCTCGACACCTCGCCTCCGCAGACGCCGGCCCCGACGACCACGCCGACCCAGTCGACGTCGCAGCCGACCACGTCGCCGTCGACGTCCTCGAGCCAGCCGGTGACCACCCAGCCGAGCCCGTCGACCACGTCGGAGACGCCTCCGCCGCCGACCTCGAACGGTGGCGAGGAACCGCCGCCTCCGCCCCCGCCGCCCGCGGACCCCAACTCGCCGGCCTCCGGCGCCACGGTGACCAACAGCGAGGGCACGGCCCAGACGTCCGGGCAGACCGGATCGAACTGACGCGCGAGGCGTTCCGGCGGGGCGCCCAGTCGAGACGCACTGTGAACGGCCCCCGACCTGTCCCAGGTCAGGGGCCGTTCACACGTCCGGGTGTTCACACGTCAGGTGGAATGTGACCGCTCGGGTTGCGGATCCGGCGTGATGTGCATCGGGACGCACCCGATCGGGCGCGTCCCAGATCACTCGTGACTTCGGCCTCAGCGCGCCGACTCGGTCGCGGTGACGCCGTCGGCGTACCCGCGGCAGTACTCCCAGCTCACGTAGGAACCGGGATCGGGGTCGAACGCGGGCTCGTGCGGGCGCATCCGGCCGTCGGCGAGCAGCTGTTCGAGTGAGGCTCGCAACAACGCCCAGTCGTGGTAGTGCGGTTCCTGGCACTCGCCGCAGTCGACGACGATGCCGCGCACCCCGCGGTGTTCGAGCAGGGCCTGGTAGACGGCGAGGTCGCTCAGGTCGCTGACCAGCTCGGCTCTTTCGTCGTCGGCCATCTCGGGATGGTCGTGGTCCGGCTCGCCGAGGGTGAGCGCGGGGTCCTCGGGATCGCCCTCGAAGGGGTCTGGTGGCAACGCGTCGTGCGGCACGACCCCGCACGGTACCCGCCGTACCCCCCGAGCCGTCCAGATACCATGGGCAGCACCGCCTCCGCCTGCGGAAACCTGACCCGCCGGTGGAGCGCAGCCCGCACGACGGAAGGCAAGTCACCCGCTATGACCAGCGAGCTCAACGCTGACGGAGTCCCGAGCAAGTTCGCCATGCTGGGGCTGACCTTCGACGACGTGCTCCTGCTGCCTGCCGAGTCGGACGTCGTCCCGAGCGGCGTCGACACGAGCACCAGGATCTCGCGCAACATCACCCTCAAGATCCCGCTGGCCAGCGCCGCGATGGACACCGTCACCGAAGGCCGGATGGCGATCTCGATGGCGCGTCAGGGCGGCATCGGCGTGCTGCACCGCAACCTCTCCGTCGAGGACCAGGCCCGTCAGGCCGAGACGGTGAAGCGGTCGGAGGCCGGCATGGTCACCGACCCGGTCACGTGCTCGCCGGACGCGACGCTCGCCGAGGTCGACGCGCTGTGCGCCCGCTACCGCATCTCCGGCGTCCCGGTCACCGACGCGAACAACAAGCTCGTCGGCATCATCACCAACCGCGACATGCGGTTCGAGCTCGACCACAGCAAGCGCGTCAGCGAGGTCATGACCAACGGCCCGCTGGTCACCGCGCAGGTCGGCGTGTCGGCCGACGCCGCGCTGGGCCTGCTGCGCCGCCACAAGGTCGAGAAGCTCCCGATCGTCGACGGCGACGGCAAGCTCAAGGGCCTGATCACGGTCAAGGACTTCGTGAAGACCGAGCAGTACCCGTTCGCCACCAAGGACCCGGACGGCCGCCTGCTCTGCGCCGCCGCCGTGGGCGTGGGCGAGGACTCGTTCGTGCGCGCGATGACGCTCGCCGAGGCGGGCGTGGACGTGCTGATGGTCGACACCGCGCACGGCCACTCGCGCGGCGTGCTGGAGATGGTCGCCCGGATCAAGAAGGAGCTCGGCGACTCGACGGACGTCGTCGGCGGCAACATCGCGACGCGCGCCGGTGCCCAGGCCCTGATCGACGCGGGCGCGGACGGCGTGAAGGTCGGCGTCGGCCCTGGCTCGATCTGCACCACGCGCGTCGTCGCGGGTGTCGGCGTGCCGCAGATCTCCGCGATCTACGAGGCGTCGCTCGCCTGCCGTCCCGCCGGCGTGCCGGTGATCGGCGACGGCGGCATCCAGTACTCCGGCGACATCGCGAAGGCCATCGCGGCCGGCGCGTCCGCCGTGATGCTCGGCTCGCTGCTCGCCGGCACCCAGGAGGCGCCCGGCGACCTGATCCTGGTCAACGGCAAGCAGTTCAAGACCTACCGGGGCATGGGATCGCTCGCGGCGATGCAGTCGCGCGGCGAGAACAAGTCGTTCTCCAAGGACCGCTACTTCCAGGACGACGTCCTGAACGAGGACAAGCTCGTGCCGGAGGGCATCGAGGGCCGCACGCCGTTCCGCGGCCCGCTGTCGCAGGTCGTGCACCAGCTCAACGGCGGCCTGCGCGCGGCGATGGGCTACACGGGCTCCCGCACGATCACCGAGCTGCAGGACGCGCAGCTCGTGCGGATCACCGCGGCGGGCCTCAAGGAGAGCCACCCGCACGACATCACGATGACCGTCGAGGCCCCGAACTACACCACCCGTTAGAGTCGTTCGGGCAGTTCAAGAGCTTGTTCGAAAGCTTTGGAAGGGAACCACAGGTGCGCGATCTGGTCGAGATCGGCATGGGCCGGACCGCGAGGCGGGCCTACGAGCTGGACGACATCGAGATCATCCCGTCGCGTCGGACGAGGTCGTCGAAGGACGTCTCCACGACGTGGCAGATCGATGCCTACCGCTTCGACATCCCGCTGATCACCCACCCGACCGACGCGATCGTGTCGCCGGGCACGGCGGTCGCGGTCGGCGAGCTCGGCGGTCTGGGCGTGCTCAACGCCGAGGGCCTCTGGGCGCGGCACGGCGACGTGGACGAGGCGCTGTTCCGCCTGGTCCAGGCGACCGAGGACAGCGACGACCCGGCGGCCGCGGTGAAGGTGCTGCAGGAGCTGCACGCCGCACCGCTGCGGATGGACCTGATCGCCGAGGCGGTCAAGCAGATCCGCGAGTCGGGCGTCACCGTCGCGGTCCGGGTGAGCCCCCAGCGCGCCGCGGAGCTCACCCCCGACCTGCTGGCCGCGGGGGTGGAGATCCTGGTCGTGCAGGGCACGATCATCTCGGCCGAGCACGTGTCGCGCGACGGCGAGCCGCTGAACCTGAAGTCGTTCATCGCCGACCTCGACATCCCGGTGATCGCCGGCGGCGTCGGCGACTACCGCACGGCGATGCACCTGATGCGCACCGGCGCGGCGGGCGTGATCGTCGGCTACGGCTACACGCCCGGCGTCACCACGACCGACTCGGTCCTCGGCATCGGCGTGCCGATGGCCACCGCGATCGCCGACGCCGCGGCCGCGCGCCGCGACTACCTCGACGAGACCGGCGGCCGGTACGTGCACGTCATCGCCGACGGCGGCGTCTCGACCTCGGGCGACGTGGCGAAGTCGATCGCCTGCGGTGCCGACGCCGTGATGCTCGGCGAGCCGCTGGCCGCCGCGACCGAGGCGCCCGGTCAGGGCCTGTACTGGACGGCGGCGTCCGCGCACCCGTCCGTGCCGCGCAGCCTGGTGGCCGAGGCCGTCGACCAGGAGCTCGACCTGCGCTCGCTGCTGTTCGGCCCGTCGGCCGACCCGCGCGGCGTGACGAACCTGTTCGGCGCGCTGAAGAGGGCGATGGCCAAGACCGGCTACTCCGACCTCAAGGAGTTCCAGAAGGTCGGCCTGACGATCCGCGGCTGACGACCGGAGTTTGAGGGAAGGGCGCGTCCCCGCGGGGACACGCCCTTCTGGTTGTCTGGACCTCGTGCCGATCGTCGAGATCACCTACTCCCCGTCCGTCCCGCACGCCCTGCTGGAGACGCTCGCGGCGATGCTCCCGCACGCCGTCTCCGTGGCCGTCGAGTGCCCCGAGGAGCCCTACGACGGCAACCTCCAGCCCGGCGACGTGGACCTGCGCTTCCGCGTGCGCGGCCCGTTCGACTCGACCGGCATGCACGTCGTGGTCGAGGTGAGGTCGAAGTGGTTCGCGAGCCGGGAGGACAACCTCCAGGACCGCGTCGACACCCTGTGCGCCGCCGTCGCCGAAGCCACGGGCCTCGCTGACGTGGGCGTTTACCTCGCGCTGCCGGACGCCGCTTGGGCCCAAACCTGATCCTGCAACCGAACGGCCACTCCGCGCGTCCATGGAGCGTGGATCTGGATGCTTTGTTCGGCGACGGCAAGAACAGCGACGTGGACACCATCGACGCGGACGCCGAGGCGCAGGAGTTCGAGAACGACGAGGTGCCCGACGAGGACGAGGGCGTCGGGGGCATCGGCTGGAAGGCGCTCGCCCTGTTCGTCGGCGGCGGCCTGCTGGTCACCGCGCTGGCCGTGGCGTTCACGGCCTGGGTGATCAACGCGCTGGTGCTCTGACCCCTTCTGAACCGGTAGAGAACTAGGCGTTACCGGAAGTAACGCCTACTCTCCGGTTCATGGGTGAACTCGCCGGTAACTTCGATGTCGTCATCGTCGGCTCCGGGTTCGGCGGGAGCGTGGCCGCGCTCCGGCTGACCGAGAAGGGCTACCGCGTCGCCGTCCTGGAGGCGGGGCGCCGGTTCGCCGACGACGAGTTCGCCAAGACCAGCTGGGACCTGCGCCGGTACCTGTGGGCGCCGCGGCTCGGGTGCTTCGGCATCCAGCGCATCCACACCCTGCGCAACGTCATGGTGCTCGCCGGGGCGGGCGTCGGCGGGGGCAGCCTCGTCTACGCGAACACGCTGTACCGGCCGCTCCGGCCGTTCTACGAGGACCGGCAGTGGGCGCACATCACCGACTGGCAGGGCGAGCTCGACCCGTTCTACGACCAGGCGAGCCGGATGCTGGGCGTCGTCACGAACCCCACCACCACCCCGAGCGACGTCGTCATGCAGAAGGTCGCGAAGGACATGGGCGTCGAGGACAGCTACCACGCGACGCCGGTCGGGGTGTACTTCGGCGAGCCCGGTGAGAAGGCCGCCGACCCGTACTTCGGCGGTGCCGGGCCGGAACGCACGGGCTGCACCGAGTGCGGCAGCTGCATGTCCGGGTGCCGGGTCGGCGCCAAGAACACGCTGGTCAAGAACTACCTCTACCTCGCGGAGAAGCTGGGGGCGCGGGTCTTCCCGCTGACCACGGTCACGCAGCTGGAGGAGCGCGGCGGCCGGTGGACCGTCGAGACGAAGATGACCGGCGGCAAGGCCACCAGGACGTTCACCGCCGACCAGGTCGTCGTCGCGGCCGGCACGTGGGGCACGCAGCAGCTGCTGCACCGGGCGAGGGCCACCACCCTGCCGAAGATCTCGGCCAGGCTCGGCGAGCTGACCCGCACCAACTCCGAGTCGATCATCGGGGCCGCGCGCTACACCGTCGACCCCGCCAGCGACTTCACGCGGGGCGTCGCGATCACCAGCTCGATCCACCCCGACGAGATCACGCACATCGAACCCGTCCGGTACGGCAAGGGCAGCAACGCCATGGGCATGCTGCAGACCCTCGCCACGGACGGCGCGCTGAGCACGCCGCGGTGGCTGCAGTTCGTCAAGCAGGCCGTCCGGCACCCGGTGCGCCTGCTGCGGCTGCTGAGCGTGCACCGGTGGAGCGAGCGGACCGTGATCCTGCTGGTCATGCAGAGCCTCGACAACTCCATCACCACCTACCTCAAGCGCGGCAAGCTCACCAGCAGGCAGGGCCACGGTGAGCCGAACCCGGCGTTCATCCCGGCGGGGCACCAGGCGAACCTGCTGGCCGCCGGGCACATCGGCGGCGTGGCGGGCGGCACCTGGGGCGAGCTGTTCGACATCCCGCTGACCGCGCACTTCATCGGCGGGTGCGCGATCGCGTCCAGCGAGGACCACGGCGTGATCGACCCGTACCACCGCGTCTTCCACTACCCCGGTCTGTCCGTTGTGGACGGTTCGGCGATCAGCGCGAACCTCGGCGTCAACCCGAGCCTCACGATCACCGCGCAGGCCGAGCGGGCGTTCTCGCTGTGGCCGAACAAGGGCGAGGAGGACCAGCGGCCCGCCCAGGGGCAGCCGTACAGGAGGATCAGCCCGACGAAGCCGAAGAACCCGGCGGTGCCGCAGGAAGCTCCAGCCGCGTTGCGGTTGCCGATCGTGAAGGTGTCCTGAGCCGGATTCGTTTGGCTACGGTGGAAGGATGGCCACCAAGCCTTTTGCCTCCAGCGAGGACCTGACGCCGAAGGACGAGGTCTTCGTCGAGCTCGCCGAGGGCGTCTACACCCTGACCGCCGAAGGCGACCCCAACGTCGGCGCGATCGAGGCCGAGGACTTCCTGATCTGCTTCGAGGCGCGCGCGACACCGGCGGCCGCGCGCCGCTGGCTCGCCCAGCTCCGCAGGCACACCGGCAAGCCCGTCCGCTACCTCGTGCTCAGCCACTACCACGCCGTCCGCACGCTCGGCGCCAGCGCGTTCGACGCCGAGGAGATCGTCACGCACGAGATGACGCGCGTGCTCATCGCCGAACGCGGGCAGCAGGACTGGGAGAGCGAGTTCGGCCGCATGCCGAGGCTCTTCGAGTCACCGGAGGAGATCCCCGGCCTGACCTGGCCGACGCTCACGTTCTCCGACCGCATGACGATCCCGCTCGGCGGCGAGCGCGGCGACCTGGTGCTCCAGCACCTGGGCCGCGGGCACACCGCGGGCGACGTCGTGGCTTGGCTGCCGCAGCAGCGCATCCTCTTCGCGGGCGACCTCGTCGAGTCGCAGGCCGCGCTCTACACCGGCGACGCGTTCCACGACGACTGGGCGACCTCCACCCTGGACGAGGTCGCGGACCTCGGCGCCGAGGTGCTGGTGGGCGGGCGCGGGAAGGTCGCCCGCGACCGCATGGAGGTCGAGGCCGCGATCGACCAGAGCAGGCACTTCCTCAACGAGCTGCGCCGCACCGTCGGCGGGGTGCACGCCGAGGGCGGCACGCTCAAGGAGGCCTTCGCACTGGCGCACGGCGCACTCGTGGGCCGCTACGGGCGCTGGCCGATCTTCGAGCACTGCCTGCCGTTCGACGTGCAGCGCTACTGGGACGAGTGCGACGGCAAGGACTGGCCGGGCATCTGGACCGCCGAACGCGACCGGGCCGTCTGGGACGCCCTGCAGTGACCGTCCTGGTGGTCGGCGCCGGACCGGTCGGGCTCACCGCGGCGCTCCTGCTCGCGAGGGCCGGGGTGCCGAGCACCGTCCTGGAGGCCGCCGAGCGCCGCGCCGGCACCGGCAGCCGGTCGATCTGCGTGCAGCGCGACGTGCTGGAGGTCCTCGAACGGGTCGGCGTCGGCCAGGCCGTCGCCGACGCCGGGGTCACCTGGTACACCGGCCGCACCTACCACCGCGACCGCGAGGTCCTCACCCTGACGTTCCCGGAGGCCGAGGGCTTCCCGCCGTTCGTGAACACCCCGCAGACCGTCGTCGAACGGCTGCTGGAGGAACGGGTCCGCGCCGAGCCGCTGGTCGAGCTGCGCCACGGCCACCCGCTGGAAAGCCTGGCCCAGGACGACGGGGGAGTGTCCACACAGGACGGCATCAGGGCCACGCACTGCATCGCCGCGGACGGCGCGCACTCGAAGGTGCGGCAGCTGCTGGACATCCCGTTCGACGGCTTCTCGTTCGACGACCGGTTCGTCATCGCCGACGTCCGCGTCGACCTGGACTTCGCGACGCCCGAGCGCCGCTTCTACTTCGACCCGCCCGGCAACCCGGGCCGGCAGGTCCTCCTGCACCCGCAACCCGATGGCGTCTGGCGGATCGACTGGCAGGTCGCCGAAGACGTCCGGCTCACCGACGCCCACGTCCGCGCGGTCGTCGGCGACAGGCCGTACGAGATCGTCTGGCAGTCCACCTACCGCTTCCACCAGCGCCGCGCGCGCACCCTGCGGGACGGCCGGGTCCTGCTCGCGGGCGACGCGGCGCACGTGATGAGCCCGTTCGGCGCCCGCGGCCTGAACTCGGGGATCTGCGACGCGGACAACGCGGCGTGGAAGATCGCCGCGGACCGGCGCGGCGAGGCCGGTCCCGGCCTGCTGGCGTCCTACGACGTCGAACGCGGTGCGGCCGCCGACGAGAACCTCCGCATCACCGGCGACACCATGCGGTTCCTCGTGCCCGGCACCGCCGAAGAGCGCGAACGCCGTGAGAAGGCGCTCGCGACCGGGGAGGGCATCGACTCCGGCAGGCTCTTCACCCCGTTCTCCTACGCGGACTCGCCGCTGACGACGTCCGGCGGCGAGCTGATGGCCGGGTCACGCGTCGCCGGACCGGGTTTCACGGTCGTGGACGGGCTGCTGATCAGGCCGGACGGCCACGTCGCCGGTGCCGACACCGGCGACGTCCGGCGTCGCGCGCTGGGCTACAGCTGAATGCCCGTCAGCACGGTGACGCGCTCCTCGGTGAAGTCCTCCATCGCCGACCGCACGCCCTCGCGCCCGGTGCCCGACCCCTTCACCCCGCCGTAGGGCATCTGGTCCGCGCGGTAGGACGGCACGTCGCCGATGATCACGCCGCCGACCTCCAGCTCGGCCGCAGCCTCGAACGCCACCTGCACGTCACGGGTGAACACGCCGGCCTGCAGCCCGTACTTCGAGTCGTTGGCCTGCGCGAACGCGTCCTCCACGCCGTCCGCGACGGACACCACGAGCACCGGCCCGAAGATCTCCTCCGTCCACACCTTGGCGGTCCTCGGCACGTCGGTGAGCACGGTCGGCTCGACCGAGGCACCGGTCCGCTTGCCGCCGACGAGCACCTTCGCGCCGACGTCGGTGGCCATGTTGACCCACTCCTCGACGCGCCGGGCGTTGTCCTCGTCGATCAGCGGACCGACCTCGACCTCGGGGTCGTGCGGGTCGCCGGTCTTCAGCGCGGCCACGGCCTCCACGAGCTTCGGCACGAACTCGTCGGCCTTCGAGCGGTCGACGACCACCCGCTGCACGGCGATGCACGACTGCCCGGCCTGGTAGTTGCCGAACGTGGCGATGCGCTGCGCCGCGTGGTCCAGGTCCGTCCAATCAGGACAGATGATGGCCGCCGCGTTGGAGCCGAGCTCCATCACGACGTGCTTGCGCGGCGCGGCTTCCATCAGCGACCAGCCCACCTTGGTGGACCCGGTGAACGAGATGACCGGCAGGCGTTCGTCCTCCACCAGCGCCTGCATGTCCGCGCCCCGCACGGGAAGGACGGAGAACGCGCCCTCCGGCAGGCCGGTCTCGGCCAGGACCTCGCCGAGCAGCAGCGCGCTGAGCGGGGTCGCGGACGCGGGCTTCACGATCACCGGCGCGCCCACCGCGAGCGCCGGTGCGACCTTGTGCGCCACCAGGTTCAGCGGGAAGTTGAACGGCGCCACCGCGAGCACCGGCCCGCGCGGCACGTGCCGGACGATCGCCATCCGTCCCACACCACCGGCCTCGGTGTCGAGCCGCTGCAGCCCGCCGGTGAACCGGCGCGCCTCCTCGGCGGCGAACCGGAAGGTGTTGACCGCGCGCTGCACCTCGATCTCGGCCCACTTGAGAGGCTTGCCGTTCTCGGCGGTGATCGTCTCGGCGATCTCCTCCGCGCGGTCGGCCAGCGAGCGCGAGACCTGCAGCAACGCCTCGGCCCGCACGTGCGCGGGCGTCCTGCGGAACTCCCTGGCGACGGCCGCGGCCGCCGAGACGGCGCGTTCCACCTGGTCTCTGCCCGGCACGGCGACCGACGCGACCGCGGTGCCGTCGAACGGGTGGAGAACCTCCAACGCCTGCTCGCCCTGCTCGGGGCGACCGGCGACCCAGCAGGGCCTGGGCTGTGGTGTGAACGCGTCCATGAGGCTCACGTTAAGCCCTGGCGGCCCGCACGTACCGAACGGATTCCGGGTAGTAGTGGTCATGGCGTTCCGCGCATTGCAGCGCGAAATGGACGACCGCCCAGCTGACGTCCCACCAGCGCGGACCGGGATGCGCGCCGTCCCAGTCGAAGACCCCCGTCGGACGTCCGTCGGTGAGCACGGTGTTGTACGGCGCGAAGTCGCCGTGCAGCCGCCGCAGTAGCAGTGCGGACTCGACCAGAGCCGTGTCGTCCGATGGGGGCACGTGGCCAACGTCACCGGGCAGGCAGCTCAGCAGCGAGTGCTCGCCGTCGAGCCCGAGCGGCACCGGCGCGATGCCCAGTGGTGCCAAGTGCCGCAACAACTCGTGCACCCGAGGCGCCC
This sequence comes from Lentzea sp. NPDC060358, assembly GCF_042725365.1. NCBI lineage: Bacteria > Bacillati > Actinomycetota > Actinomycetes > Pseudonocardiales > Pseudonocardiaceae > Lentzea > Lentzea sp. NPDC060358. The sequence goes on from NZ_JBHXCW010000161.1 coordinate 14,642, forward strand.
ACGGCCCGGCCGGTCTGCGCACCGCGTCACCCACGCTGAACACCTGGTTCAGCCCGCCACCGGTCAGCAGCTCCTCGTCCACGCATGACATCCTTGGCGGCGTGTCCGACACCAGCAACCGCCCTGTTCTCGTCGTCGACTTCGGCGCCCAGTACGCGCAGCTGATCGCCCGCCGCGTGCGCGAGGCCCAGGTCTACTCCGAGGTGGTCCCGCACACCGCGTCGGTGAGCGAGATCCTCGACAAGAACCCGCTGGCCATCGTGCTGTCCGGTGGCCCGTCGAGCGTCTACGAGGAGGGCGCGCCGCAGGTCGACCCGAAGCTGTTCGAGACCGGCGTCCCGGTCTTCGGCATCTGCTACGGCTTCCAGGCGATGGCGCGCGCGCTCGGCGGCTCGGTCGAGCAGACCGGCACCCGCGAGTACGGCCGCACGGACCTGAGCGTGCCCACCGAGGGCGGCGCGCTGCACCAGGAGCTCCCGGCCAGCCACCCGGTGTGGATGAGCCACGGCGACGCCGTCACGAAGGCGCCCGAGGGCTTCACCGTCACCGCGACCAGCGAGGGCGCGCCGGTCGCCGCGTTCGAGAACCGCGAGCGCCGCTTCGCCGGCGTCCAGTACCACCCCGAGGTGCACCACTCGCCGCACGGCCAGGAGGTGCTGCGCCGGTTCCTGCACGACATCGCGGGCCTGCGGCCGCAGTGGACCACCTCGTCGATCGTGGACGAGCAGGTCGCCCGCATCCGCGAGCAGATCGGTGACGGCAAGGCGATCTGCGGCCTGTCCGGCGGCGTCGACTCCGCCGTCGCCGCGGCCCTGGTCCAGCGCGCGATCGGCGACCGCCTCACGTGCGTCTTCGTCGACCACGGCCTGCTGCGCTCCGGCGAGCGCGCCCAGGTCGAGCGCGACTACGTGGCCGCCACGGGCATCCGCCTGGTCACCGTGGACGCGCGCGAACGCTTTCTGAACGCGCTCGCCGGCGTCACGGACCCGGAGGAGAAGCGCAAGATCATCGGCCGTGAGTTCATCCGCGTGTTCGAGCAGGCCGAGCGCGACCTCAAGGCCGAGGGCGACTACAAGTTCCTCGTCCAGGGCACGCTCTACCCGGACGTCGTCGAGTCCGGCGGCGGTGCGGGCACCGCGAACATCAAGTCGCACCACAACGTCGGCGGCCTGCCGGACGACCTGCAGTTCGAACTGGTCGAGCCGCTGCGCGCCCTCTTCAAGGACGAGGTCCGCCGCGTCGGCACCGAACTCGGCCTGCCCGAGACGATCGTGCAGCGCCAGCCGTTCCCCGGCCCGGGCCTCGGCATCCGCATCATCGGCGAGGTCACCCAGGACCGCCTCGACACGCTGCGCCAGGCCGACGCCATCGCCCGCGAGGAGCTGACGCTCGCAGGCCTCGACCGTTCCATCTGGCAGTGCCCGGTGGTGCTGCTCGCGGACGTGCGCAGCGTCGGCGTGCAGGGCGACGGCCGCACCTACGGGCACCCGGTCGTGCTGCGGCCGGTGTCGTCCGAGGACGCGATGACCGCGGACTGGACGCGCCTGCCGTACGAGGTGCTGGAGCGGATCTCGACCCGGATCACCAACGAGGTGGCGGAGGTCAACCGCGTGGTGCTGGACGTGACGTCGAAGCCGCCGGGCACCATCGAGTGGGAGTAGGAACGTGCGGAAGGCCCCCGGGAAACCGGGGGCCTTCCTCGTTCACCGCTGCTGGTGCAGCAAGAAGCTGGGATCGACGGTGATCGGGCCCGTCAGGCGCCAGGCTCCCCGTTCGAAGGTCAGGTCGCCCGTGACCGTGAAGGGCAGCTTGCTCCGGTGAGCGAAGATCGCCCACTCGTAGTCCTGCCCGGTCAGGGCCACGTGGATCTTCCTGGTGCGCCCGCGGACGTCGGCGCTCAGGACGATCGTCGTCTCCTCCTGGTCGTCTCCGCCGGAGACCTCCCGGGTGAGCGAACGGACCTGGCCGACGACGGTCTCCGTGCGGGGCGGCTCCTCGCGTCGCACCAGACGCTCTCGGACGCGCGGCAGCCCGACGATGGCATCGCGGTTCACCACGATGCGTGACGAGGGAACGGCTGGCCGGGGCTCGCTGGCCGCCCAGTCGAAGGACAGGTCCAGCTCGCGCAGCGAGTCCGACTCGGTCAGGTCTTCCAGCGACTCCACGAGGCTGGCGCTGAGACCGCGCTCGGCTGCGCGTTCGACCGCGGACGGGTTCCAGTTCAACGAGAGGTCCTTGGCCGCGTGCAGGCCTGTGGCCAGTGTTTCCATCACACGTCGTGGGAACGGGGTCGCTCGCGTTCCGTCGTCGTGATCGGGCAGCGGATCTCCGAGCCGCGTCACGACGGTGAAGACGAAGCTTCCGCGCTTCGTGTGCCCGAGCCGGATGTCCTCGTCGAGGAAATCGGTCACCGTGCTGGACCGGCGGCCCCGATGGGAATGCGTCGGATCATCGGCCGAGGTCGCGGCTGCCTTCATCATCTTGAAGAGACCGTCCAGCGTCTTCTCGGCCTGTTTGAACGGCAGCGTCCCGTCGATCGTGGTCTGGTCGAAGCGGACGAAGAACAGGTCGGCGCGGGTGGCGGTGATCCGCTCCGCCAAGCGTCCCGGGTCCCAGTCGTAGACGGTGGCGAGAGTGCGCAGGGTGTCCCTGAAGCGTTGGGCGAAGTCGACGAAGTCGGTGGCCAGCGGGAGCATGACGCGGGCCTCGTCGTGGAGTCGCCAGATCTGCCGGACGTCGGGGTCCTGCGCCTCGAGCTGCCAGTCGTTGGCGGCGAGGTACTGCTGCACGGCCAGCGGGGTGAGGCTGTCGGCGAGTGCGCGGTAATCGTCGAGTGACGGGCTGCTCACCACGCACCTCCTTCGCCGACCCTCTGACCCTGGAGTCTCGCGTGCTCCCAGTACATGCGGCTGCGGGTGAGCAGGTGCTCCTCGCGCTGGCTCAGCCACGGTTCATCGTCACCGGGAAGCAGGAGCACCCCGAGAAAAGCTTCGTTGGAGCGCCTGCCGTGGGTGAGCTTGAGCAACGGACCGCGTTCCAGCCGGCCGCGGCGGCGATCATCCTGACGAACGCCAGGCTGAACTGCTCCTGGCGGGCGGTGATCGGCAAACCCCCGTCGGTCATGCGCTCCCTCTTCGCCGTGACGGACCGGCAGCACACTAGATGCCCTGCAGAAGAGCACCTGGGGGATCTGATCAACAGCCACTCGAAAGAGCGAAGGCCCCCGGTGTCCCGGGGG
>NZ_JBHXCW010000162.1:0-17818 GCF_042725365.1 Lentzea sp. NPDC060358
GTCCTAGACCGGTCGGAAGCTGGGTTCCGCGGTGGAGACGGTGACGCTGTTGAGCAGGCGCTCGAGCGCCGCCTCGACGTCTTCCTTCCAGGTGATGGAGCTGCGGAGCTCCATGCGCAACCGGGGCCAGCGGGGGTGCGGCCGCACGGTCTTGAAGCCGACGCTCGTGAGGAAGTCGGCCGGCGTGACGCAACTGGCCTCCTCGTCGTCCGGGCGCATGTCGCCGAACGCCTCGATGGCCTTCACGCCGCGGCGCGTCAGGTCCTTCGCCACGGCCTGCACGAGCACCCGCGCGAGTCCTCCCCCTCGGAACTCCGGGAGGACGTCCAGCGACGTCATGAGGACCGCGTCCGGGCTCACCGGCGAGGTGGGGAAGGCGGCGCTGCGCGGCACGGCGGCCGGCGGCGCGTAGAAGACCGACCCCGCGGGGATGCCGTCGCAGTAGATGAGACGACCGCACGAACCCCACTCGAGCAGGACGCTGGAGACCCAGGCCTCCTTCTCGAACTCCGTGTCGCCGTACTCCTCGGCCTGCTCGCGCAGATGAGGAGCCAGCTCCCAAAAGACGCACGTCCTGCTGTGCTTGGAGAGATGCTCCAGGTTGTCCAGCGTGACGCCCACGACGCGACGGGACACCCCGACCTCCACCCGCTAATACACACAGTGAACCCATACGAGGGTAGGCGAATGTGACGGAAGCCGGAAGGCGCATGCCCTGAACGGGACGACGGTTACACTCGCTCGGGACATTTCCTATTCAGGAGTTCCACATGACTGTGCCCGGACAGCCCGCCAAGCAGGGCCCCAGAAGCCTTGACCCCCACCTCCGCCGCTACGCAGCGCGCACGGCAGGGATGACGGCGTCGGAGATCCGGGCACTGTTCGCGGTCGCGTCCCGTCCCGAGGTGGTCTCGCTGGCCGGCGGCATGCCGCACCTGGCCGCGTTGCCGCTCGAGTCGCTGTCCGAGGAGATCGGCCAGCTCGTCGCCACCGAGGGCCTGGTGGCGCTGCAGTACGGCTCGGCGCACGGCGTCCCGCTGCTGCGCGAGCAGATCTGCGACGTGATGGCGCTGGAGGGCATCAACGGCCACCCGGACGACGTGGTCGTGACCGTCGGCTCCCAGATGGGCCTCGACATGGTCACCCGGATCTTCTGCGACCCCGGTGACGTCGTGATCGCCGAGGGTCCGTCGTACGTGGGGGCCCTCGGGTCGTTCACCGCCTACCAGGCCCAGGTCGTCCACGTGGCGATGGACGCGGACGGTCTGGTGCCGTCGTTGCTCCGCGAGGCCCTGGAGGCCTGCAAGCGCGCCGGGCAGCGGGTCAAGTTCCTCTACACGATCCCGAACTTCCACAACCCGGCCGGCGTGACGCTGGCGGTGTCCCGGCGGGCCGAGATCCTGGAGATCTGCCGCTCGTACGGCGTGCTGGTCGTGGAGGACAACCCGTACGGGCTGCTCGGGTTCGACGGGCAGACGTACCCGGCGCTGCGGTCCATGGACCCGGACAACGTCGTGTACCTCGGGTCGTTCTCCAAGACGTTCGCCGCCGGTCTGCGGGTCGGCTGGGTGCTGGCGCCGCACGCGGTGCGCGAGAAGCTGGTCCTGGCCGCCGAGTCGGCCACGCTGTGCCCGCCGACGCTGAACCAGATGGTCGTGTCCCGGTACCTGTCGACGCAGGACTGGAGGGGCCAGATCAAGACCTACCGCGAGGCGTACCGGGAACGGCGCGACGCGGCGATCTCGGCCCTCGAGCAGCACATGCCGCAAGGTTCCACGTGGAACATTCCCGACGGCGGTTTCTACGTCTGGGTGACGGTGCCGGAGGGCATCGACACGAAGGCGATGCTTCCCCGTGCCGTGACGGCCCGCGTGGCCTACGCGTCCGGCACCGGCTTCTACGCGGACGGGTTCGGGTCCCGGCAGTTGCGCATCTCGTACTGCTACCCGACCCCGGAGCGCATCCGCGAGGGCGTCCGCCGCCTGGCGAACGTCATCGAGGAGGAGATGCAGCTGGCGGCGACCTTCGGGGCGACGCCGGGCCGTCAGCTGTCCGGTCCGCAGACCCCGTCGCCTGACACCGCCTGATCCTTGGAGTTGTGCTGTGGCTGACCGCATGGTCGCTGTGCTGTCCGGTGGGCTCTCCCACGAACGCGAGGTCTCGATCCGCTCGGGTCGCCGGCTGTCCGCCGCGCTGAGGGCGGTCGGGCTGACGGTGGAGGAGTGGGACGCCGACTCGTCCCTGCCGGGCCGTCTCGGCTCGAACCGCCCGGACGCGGTCGTCGTCGCCCTGCACGGTGGTGAGGGCGAGAACGGGTCGGTGCAGGCGATCCTCGAGATGTTCGGGGTGCCGTACGTCGGCACCGACTCGCGGGCGTGCCGCCGGGCGTGGGACAAGCCGACCGCCAAGGCCGAGCTGGCCCGTGCCGGGCTCGCGACGCCGGAGTGGGTCGTGCTGCCGCACGCGACGTTCCGGGAGCTGGGTGCCAAGCCGGTGCTCGACGCGATGGTGTCGACGCTCGGGCTGCCGTTGATGCTGAAGCCGGACCAGGGTGGTTCGGCGCTCGGCGCCCAGGTGGTCCGCGACGCCGCGGAGCTGCCGCCGGCGATGGTCGGGTGTCTCGCGTACGGCGACACGGTGCTGGCCGAGCAGTTCATCTCCGGTGTGGAGGTGGCGGTCGCGGTGGTCGACGGACCGGACGGCCCGACGGCGCTGCCCGCCGTCGAGATCGTTCCGGAGAGCGGGGTGTACGACTACACCGCTCGGTACACCGCGGGGCTGACGGACTTCCACGCGCCGGCTCGGCTCGACGCCGCTGCCGCCAAGGCGGTGGGGGAGCTCGCCGTCGCGGCGCACCGGTTGCTCGGGCTGCGGGACGTGTCGCGGACGGACGCGGTGGTGGCCGAGGACGGCACCGTCTACTTCCTCGAAGTGAACGTGTCGCCCGGACTGACCGAGACGTCGCTCCTGCCGATGGCCGTCGAGGCGGCAGGGCAGTCGCTGGGCGAGATCTACGCCGGTTTGATCGAGCGCGCCGTCGCTCGTTGATCTTCTCTTCACAGGTGACGCCCCGTATCCGATTGGATGCGGGGCGTCATCGTCACCGTGACATAAGGCCCGTGGGTGATCCTATGGGCCTACTCCGATGTCCGAATCGCCGTATTTGGGCTGATCATGCCGACGATGCGTTCAAGATCGTCAACTGAGCCGAATTCGACGACGATCCGGCCCTTCCGCTGCCCGAGTTCGACCTTCACGCGGGTGTCGAAGTTGTCGGAGAGGCGTTCGGCGAGCTCCTGCAGACCGGGTGCGTGCATCTGCTTGCGGGGAGCGGGCTTCTCCTTCTTCGGCTTCTCGTTCTTGGCGATCGTCACCGCTTCTTCGGTCGCGCGGACCGACATGCCCTCGGCGACGATCCGTGCCGCGAGGTCTTCCTGCGTCCCGGCGTCGTCCAGACCGAGGAGCGCACGGGCGTGGCCGGCGCTCAGCACGCCCGCCGCGACCCGTCGCTGGACGGGGAGGGGGAGCTTCAGCAGCCGGATGGTGTTCGTGACGACGGGGCGGCTGCGGCCGATGCGGTCGGCGAGCTCCTCGTGCGTGACACCGAACTCCTCCAGCAGCTGCTGGTAGGCCGCCGCCTCTTCGAGCGGGTTGAGCTGGACGCGGTGGATGTTCTCCAGCAGCGCGTCGCGCAGCATCACGTCGTCGGCGGTCTGCCGCACGATCGCCGGGATGGTCTTGAGCCCGGCCTGCTGCGTGGCCCGCCACCGGCGCTCGCCCATGACGAGCTCGAAGGTGTCCCCGGTGAGCTCGCGGACCACGATCGGCTGCATGAGCCCGAACTCCTTGATGGAGAACGAGAGCTCGGTGATCGCGTCCGGGTCGAACACCTGACGCGGCTGCTTCGGGTTGGTCCTGATCGCGGTGACCGCGATCTCCCGGTAGTGCGCCCCGGCGACGTCGCCGGCGGGCGCCGCGACGGACGTCTTGGTCCCGGTGCCACCGCCGACCGCGACGGGCCGGCTGATGGCGGGCGCACCAGCCGGTGGACCCTGGGGGATGAGCGCGGCCAAGCCGCGCCCGAGTCCGCCCTTGCGCTGTTCCGTCATGCGCTTCCCCTGTTCGCCCCGCGGTGTGCGATCTCCTTGGCGGCGTCGAGGTAGCTCATCGACCCGCGTGAACCCGGATCGTAAGTCAACACCGTCTGGCCGAATCCTGGTGCCTCGGAGACCTTCACGCTGCGCGGGATGACGGTCTTGAGCGCGACGTCGCCGAAGTGCCCACGCACCTCACTGGTCACCTGGTCGGCGAGCTTGGTGCGGCCGTCGTACATCGTGAGGAGGATCGTGGAGATGTTGAGCTCCGGGTTGAGGTGGTGCTGCACCAGCTCGATGTTGCGGAGCAGCTGGCTCAGTCCCTCCAGCGCGTAGTACTCGCACTGGATGGGGATCAGCACCTCCTGCGCGGCGACCATCGCGTTGACGGTCAGCAGCCCGAGGCTCGGCGGGCAGTCGATGAAGACGTAGTCGGGCTGCAGCTGGTCGAGCGCGTCGGGGGAGAGCGCCTCCTTCAGCCGCGCCTCGCGCGACACCATCGAGACGAGCTCGATCTCGGCGCCGGCGAGGTCGATCGTCGCGGGCACGCAGTAGAGGTTCGGCGACGTCGGGCTGACCTGAGCCGCCTCGGCGATGGAGATCTCGCCGATCAGCACCTCGTAGACCGACGGCGTGCCGCTGCGGTGCTCGACCGAGAGCGCCGTGCTGGCGTTGCCCTGCGGGTCGAGGTCGATCACGAGCGTCTTGAGTCCGTGGATCGCGAGCGCCGCGGCGAGGTTCACCGTGCTCGTCGTCTTGCCGACGCCACCCTTCTGGTTGGCGACGGTGATCACCCGGCGGTGACTCGGGCGGGGGAGAAGTGACTCGTCGGGGTGCAGCACGCTTGCCGCACGAGCCGCCTCTTCTGCAATCGGGGTCCACACCACGGCGCTGTCATCTCCGTTGTTGGTCGACTTGGCTTTGGATTTGAGGGACGCGGTTTCACGTGGAACATCGGCGGCTTGGAACTCCGGGTACACGCTCACCGATCCCTCCGCGTCTGGCGCTCGACGATGAGCACCGTCGTAGGAACTTCCAGTACGTCCGCTCCCACGACGACGACGTGAGCGTTGCCGCCCCCGGCCCGGAGGACCGCCTCGCCGTCGCGATCGAGCTCTTCCTGCGCGCGCTCGCCCTTGAGCGCCACCATCCGCCCACCGCCCTTGAGGAGCGGCAGGCACCACTTCGTCAGCTTCTCCAGCGGAGCCACCGCCCGCGCGGTCACCGAGTCGCAGTTGAGCAACTGCTTGCGGACCGGTCCTTCCTCGGCACGCCCCCGCAGAACCGTCACGTTGTCGAGCCCGAGCAGTTCCTTCACTTCCTCGAGCCACGCGACGCGACGCGCCATCGGCTCGAGCAACGTGATCCGCAGGTCCGGCCGCGCGATGGCGAGCGGCACGCCCGGCAGTCCCGCACCGGAGCCGACGTCGACGACGCGCTCGTTGGGCTTGAACAGCTCCTCGATGACCGCCGAGTTGAGCACGTGGCGATCCCAAATCTTGTCGACCTCGCGAGGACCAATCAGTCCGCGCTCGACGCCGTGCTCCTCCAGGAGCCTGACGAACTCGGCGGCACGGTCCACGTGCTCACCGAAGACGAGCTTCGCGTTGTCGGGCAACTCCCCGGCCATGTTCTCCGTCCGTGAGCGTTTCACGTGAAACCACACGGCGCGGCGATCCGGCGGCCGGGTGGAAAAGCTGGCGAATGCCAGGGGACCATCATGACGGATCAACCGGCGACAGCGCCAAATCCTGAGCGCCGTTTCACGTGAAACTTGGGGGAAGTTGCGCTCGATGATCTAGACGAGTAAATCCCAGCCGCTCGTTGACCGATTCGATCAGTTGGCGGACGGGCTTGAGCAGGTGTTCGATTTTCAGGTTGGCCAGGGCCCAGGTGATCGGGAGTCCGGCCGGGGCGCAGACCAGGTGCAGGCGCAGGCCCCAGAAGAACCGCGAGTGCTACGAGCCGTAGCCGGCCCAGTCAGCCAGCTCGAAGCGCTTGACGGTAAGCCGCGAGCGGCCGCACTCGACCGGTTGATGAGTCGTGGCGGGCGTGGGGGAGGAGCCGCAGCTGATCGGCTGGTAGAAGTCGCATCGGTTTCACGTGGAACACGTGAGGTTTCGCGGACGGTTTCCTGCCATGCGGTCGCACCTCTCAGCAGCCGACGCCTCGCAGCGAGGCAGGCGCGATCCAGTGGAGGCCGTGCCAGTAGCCCCAGTCGGTTTGCAGGGTGCGGCTGAGTGGTTCGATCTCGCCAGCCGGTGCCGGGGATGTGGCCGATCTTCGTCACGTCCATGTGCGCGAGTTCGCTTAGCCGGTCTCGCTCGCAGCGGATCGCGGTGGCTTGCTCGACCGGAGGACCAGCCCGGTGATCGGTGGAGCACGGCCAGCCGCGGAACCTGGTGGCGGGCCAGCGCCCGCGACACTGTGCGAGCAGACACGGCCAGTTCGGCGCCGATCCGGTCCGGGCCACACGGCTCCTCCCAGCGCAGCGCGGGGTCCGCTGCCCGAGCGCAGCACTGGGCGCCCGCGGCCCTCCCCACCCGTCAACCGGCCGTCCCTCCCGGCACAGCAAACGGCCCCCGGTTCCACCAGGAACCAGGGGCCGTTGAGTCGAGCAGGTGCCTACGGCTTCGGGAAGATGATGACCCGGCGCTGCGGCTCCTCGCCCTCGCTCTCGCTGTGCACGCCCGCGACGGCGGCGACCGCGTCGTGGACGACCTTGCGCTCGAACGGGGTCATCGGGTGCAGGCGGGCGCGCTCGCCGGAGGCGGCCACCTTCTCCGCGGTGGTGCGGCCAAGCTCGGCCAGTTCGGCCCTGCGGCCCGCTCGCCACTGGGCGATGTCCAGCATCAGGCGGGAGCGGACGCCCGTCTCCTGCTGCACGGCCAGGCGGGTGAGCTCCTGGAGCGACTCGAGGACGTTGCCCCGCGGGCCCACCAGCTTGGACAGGTCCTCGCCGCCGTCGATGCTGACGACCGCGCGGCCGCTCTCCACGTCTAGGTCGATGTCGCCGTCGTAGTCGAGCAGGTCGAGCAGGCGCTCGAGGTAGTCGCCCGCGATGTCGCCTTCCTGGACGAGCAGGTCCTCGGTCTTGCTCTGCGACTGCGGCTCGGCTTCGGCGGTCCCGGCCTCTTCGGCCGGCGTCGACGCCTCCACGTCGTCGGTCGCCTGCAAGGTCTCCGACACGATGTCTCCTCTCCGGGGCAACGCCCGAAATCAGCGGCGCTTCTTGCTGCCCGGTTTCTTGCTGGTGGATCGGCCTGGGGTCAGGCCGGGAATCTCGGTGTTGGAGTTGCCGTTGGTGGCTTCCGGCGCGGCCGCCTTCGGGGCTCCGCTCGGGCCCGCGGTCGGCATGCGCTTCGCACCGTTGGCGGGCTTGGCGCCGGGTGCGGGCTTTTTCGGGTTGACCGGCTTGACGCCCGGCTTGGGGGCGAGGGCCTGGCGGGTCTCGACGACCGCGGCCTTCTTCTGCTCTTCCTCGGCGTCGATGCGCTTGTAGACGAAGTGCTGCTGGCCGAGCGTCCAGGCGTTGTTCGACAGCCAGTACAGCAGGATCGCGACGGGGAAGAAGAAGCCACCGACCAGGACGCCCAGCGGGAAGATGTAGAGCGTCAGCTTGTTCATGATGGCCGTCTGCGGGTTGTCCAGCGCGGCCTGGTTCTGGCGGGCGACCGAGTGGCGGGCCGTGAAGTGGGTCGCGATGGACGCCACGATCATCAGCGGCACGGACACGAGGACGACGTTGAGGCGCTCCGTGCCGAACTGGGCGAGCTGCTCGGCCGGCATCGTGATGAACGTCGAGAGGTTCGCGCCGAAGAGCTTCGCGTTGACGAACGACTCCACGCCCTTGGCGTCGAAGAAGTAGACCTCGCCCCAGCCGGGCTTGAACGAGCGCAGCACGTGGAACAGACCGATGAACACCGGGATCTGCACCAGCATCGGCAGGCAGCCGCCGAGCGGGTTCACGCCGTGCTCGGACTGCAGCTTCTGCATCTCCTGCGCCTGGCGCTGGCGGTCGTTCGGGTACTTCTTCTTGATCTTCTGCATCTCCGGGGCGAACTCCTGCATTCGCCGCATGGAGCGCACCTGGCCGACGAACGGCTTGAAGAGGATCGCGCGGAGGGTGAAGACCAGGAAGATCACGGACAGCGCCCAGGCGAACCCGCTCGCTTCACCGAAGACCTTGCCGAACACCCAGTGCCAACACCACAAGATGAAGGACACCGGGTAGTAGATGAAGTTGAGCACGGACTACTCCTCGGTGGATACGTCGGGGACCTGCCGCCTCGGCGGAACGGGGTCCAGGCCTCCAGGGTGCCAGGGTCCGCAGCGCAGCAACCGGCGGATGGTCAGCCAGGTTCCTCGCAGCACACCGTGGACGGTCAGCGCTTCCACCGCGTACGCGCTGCAGCTCGGGTAGAAGCGACAGGTCGGCGGCAGCAGCGGCGAGACGAACTTCCGGTAGAAGTGCACCGGAAGAAGCGCGACCTTCGCGGGCAACGTGGTCATCGCAGCACCTTGCGCAGAGCAGAAGAGAAATCGGCGGCGAGCTCGGAGCTCGACGCGTCGGCTGCTGGTGCCAACGCCCTCACCACGACGAGAGTTCCCGGCGGCAGGTCTGCCAGGCACGGGCGGACGACGTGGCGCAGGCGCCGGTACACGCGGTGGCGAACCACCGAGTTGCCCACTGCCTTGCTCACGACGAAGCCCACCTTGGACGAATCCAAGGTGGGCACGTCGGGCTTCAAGACGTGGACGACCAACCGGGGTCGTCCGGCGCGGCGGCCTCGGCGGACCACCAGGCCGAAGTCCTGGCTGCGGGTGAGCCGGGCGGCCGGTGGTAGCACGACGACGCTGCGCTTGCCAGCGCTGTCAGGCGGACAGAGTGGCACGGCCCTTGCTGCGGCGCGCGGCCAGAATGGCGCGGCCGGCGCGGGTCCGCATGCGCAGCCGGAAGCCGTGCGTCTTGGCGCGGCGACGGTTGTTGGGCTGGAAGGTGCGCTTACCCTTGCTCACGGTCGGTTCTCCCGGTGCTTCACTGCTGACAAAGCCTCTGTGGTTGCCCCCGATGGCAGTGGACGTAGGCGCGCGAAAGGCGCCCGTCGCAAGCGGGAGACTCCTACGAGGGTACGCATGCCCAGGTGCGGCGGCCAAATCGGGGTGGCCGATGCCACGTCTTGTGAGGCGTGCCGGGCCTTGTTACCGTTCGTCCTTCGCGCGTGCCGCAGCTGGCGTGGGAGCCGCCACCGGACCGGCAACACAACGCACCTTTTAGTGCACAGTTGTGGATAACTCTGTGGATACCTCTATTCTCCGTGTCCACATGTGGAGTCTTGTGCTCCGGCGGAGGGGAGGGGAGCGCGGAGGTGTCGAACCAGCAGGTCGACCTTGGTCTCGTGTGGGCCGAGGTGGTGCAGGAACTGGCGACGAGCCACCTGTCCCCTCAGCAGCGCGCGTGGATGAGGGTCACCCGTCCCATCGGTCTGCTGGACGGAACGGCCCTGCTCGCGGCCCCCAGCGACTTCGCCAAGGAGGCGATCGAACGCGCGCTGCGCGACCCGATCACCGCCGCGCTCTCGCGCAGGCTCGGCCGCTCGGTCTCCCTCGCGGTGAAGGTCGACTCGCCGGAACCGGTGAGCCCCGTCGTGAGCCCGCCGACCAAGCCCATCTCGGTGCAGGCGATCCAGGCCGTCCAAGCGGCGCAGGCCGCGCAGGTCGTCCAGCCCGTGACGACGCCGGTCGTGCCCGGCCTCCCCGTCGGCGACACGCCCGTCCTCGCGGACGAGGCCCTCGGTGCCGACGGCGCGGAAGAAGAGGTGGACGAAGCCGGCGACGCGCTCGCCGCCGTCACCGAGATCTGGCCGACCTTCAACACGGCGAACACGGCCGCGGTCGCGACGCCGAACACGAACCTCCCGTACACGCGGCCGGCGAACCCGTCGCCGTCGCAGACCCGGCTGAACGAGAAGTACAACTTCGACACGTTCGTCATCGGCGCCTCGAACCGGTTCGCGCACGCCGCGGCCGTCGCGGTGGCCGAGGCACCGGCCCGCGCGTACAACCCGCTCTTCATCTGGGGTGAGAGCGGCCTCGGCAAGACGCACCTGCTGCACGCCGTCGGGCACTACGCCCAGCGCCTGTTCCCCGGCATGCGCGTGCGGTACGTGTCGACCGAGGAGTTCACCAACGACTTCATCAACTCCCTGCGCGACGACCGCAAGGTCGCCTTCCAGCGCCGCTACCGGGACATCGACGTGCTGCTCGTCGACGACATCCAGTTCCTGGAGGGCAAGGAAGGCACGCAGGAGGAGTTCTTCCACACCTTCAACACGCTCCACAACACGAACAAGCAGATCGTGGTGTCGAGCGACCGGCCGCCCAAGCGGCTGGAGACGCTGGAGGACCGGCTCCGCACGCGGTTCGAGTGGGGTCTGATCACCGACATCCAGCCGCCCGAGCTCGAGACGCGGATCGCGATCCTGCGCAAGAAGGCGGCCCAGGACCGGCTCGCGGCTCCGGCCGACGTGCTGGAGTTCATCGCCTCGCGCATAGAGCGGAACATCCGCGAGCTCGAGGGCGCGCTCATCCGCGTCACGGCGTTCGCGTCGCTCAACCGCCAGCCGGTCGACATCCAGCTCGCCGAGATCGTGCTGCGCGACCTCATCCCCGACTCGCACGCGCCGGAGATCACCGCGCCGACGATCATGGCGGTCACCGCCGAGTTCTTCGGCGTCTCGATCGACGACCTCTGCGGCCCGGGCAAGACGAAGGCCCTGGCGCAGGCGCGGCAGATCTCCATGTACCTGTGCCGCGAGCTGACGGACCTGTCGCTGCCGAAGATCGGCCAGACGTTCGGCGGCCGCGACCACACGACCGTCATGCACGCGGACAAGAAGATCCGCAAGGAGATGGCGGAGCGCCGGCGGATCTACGACCAGGTGCAGGAGCTGACGTCCCGGATCAAGCAGCGCGCCCGCCACGCTCCCTGATCCACCCAGGTGCAGACGAAGGGGTCCTCCGACGCGGAGGGCCCCTTTTTCGTTCGCCCGCACCGAGTCCGTCATCGCCTCCCGAGGGACGCGCATGAGCACCCACGGCCTACGACCAGCACACGGCACGTACGCGCGCGCTCGAACCCGGGTGGCGGACAGGGGTTCCGGTCGCTCGGCGGAAGTTTCTGTTGACCCCCGGCACTCGAAGGGGTGGGGACAACTGGAAAAGTTTGTGGCCCCGGCCACGATCTGGCCACAGAAGCCTGTTGAACACCCGGGTACAACTCGCCCGCACCCGGGGACGCACCCGGGGACAACTGTGGACGATCTGTGGATCGAGACCTGTGCACAACTGGCTGTCCCCGGGTGCGCCGATCTGTCCCCGGGTGCCATCCCCGTGCAGTCCACATGGTGGGTGACACCTTGACCTGGGCGTTTAAGGGCTGTCCCCACTATCCACACCCCTTACTGTTACTGCTGTTGGATCTTTTTGGAGAGAACTCAAAAGCAAAACAGCGGTGGATCGTTCCCGGGGATCGGTGCCCGAACCCCGAAGTGACGGGAAGGGCCAGGACGCTCTAACGTGGTTGCTCCGCACCTCGGTCAGCCGAGGGTCGAGGCTCCCCAACCCCCACTGGCACGTTGTCGTGGTCGGGCTTGTCGATCGTCGAGGAAAGGACGCCTCATGAAGATCCGCGTCGAACGCGACGGCCTGGCCGACGCCGTCGCCTGGGTCGCCCGCAGCCTCCCGTCCCGCCCACCGGTCCCCGTGCTGGGCGGCGTGCTGCTCGACGCGGAGTCCGACGACTCGCTGACGGTCTCCGGGTTCGACTACGAGGTCTCGGCCCAGGTCGGTGTCCCGGCGACGATCGCGGACGGCGGCAGGGCGCTGGTCTCCGGGCGGCTGCTCGCCGACATCACCAAGGCGCTGCCCAACCACCCCGTCGAGATCTCGGTCGACGGCTCCCGGATGATGATCAGCTGTGGCAGCGCCCGGTTCAGCCTCCCGACGATGCCGGTCGAGGACTACCCGGCCCTGCCGTCGATGCCCCAGTTGATCGGCGAGCTCCCCGGGGACGTCTTCGGTGAAGCCGTCGGCCAGGTCGCCGTCGCGGCCGGCAAGGACGACACGCTCCCGATGCTCACCGGTGTCCGCGTCGAGATCGGCGAGGGCAAGCTGACGCTCGTCGCCACCGACCGCTTCCGGCTCGCGATGCGCGAGTTCCCGTGGCAGCCCGACGCGTCCCTCGCCGACGTCGCCGTCCTCGTCCCGGCCCGCACCCTCGGCGACGCGGCCAAGACGCTCGGCGCCGGCGGCGGCAAGGTCGAGATGTCCCTGGCGGCCAACGACGGGCTGCTCGGCCTGTCCGGCACCGGCAAGCGCACGACCACCCGGCTGCTCGACGCGGACTTCCCGAAGTACCGCCAGCTGCTGCCGAGCGAGCACTCCGCCGCAGCGATCATCGAGGTCGACACGCTCATCCAGGCGATCAAGCGCGTCTCGCTCGTCGCCGAACGCGGCACCCAGGTCCGGCTCGAGTTCGTGGACGGCGGCCTGCGCCTGTCCGCGGGTGGCGACGACGAGGGCTCGGCCGAGGAAGAGCTCCCCGTCGAGTACACCGGCGACGCCGTGACGATCGCGTTCAACCCGGGCTATCTCCTCGACGGTCTCAGTGCGGTCCGCACGCCCCGCGTCCACTTGTCCTTCACCACACCCAGCCGACCGGCGCTGCTCAAGCCGGTGGACGAGGATGGGAACGTGGCGCCGGGCTACCTGTACCTCCTGATGCCCGTGCGCCTGCCCGGCTAAACCCTTACCGGGTAACAGAAACGTTGGGAGAGAACACCGTGCAGCTCGGACTCGTCGGCCTCGGCAAGATGGGTTTCAACATGCGCGAGCGGGTGCGCCGAGCCGGTCACGAGGTGATCGGCTACGACCGCAACCCGGAGGTCAGCGACTCGGAGTCGTTGGCGGACATGGTGTCCAAGCTCGAAGCACCGCGCGTGGTGTGGGTCATGGTGCCCGCGGGCGACATCACCAGGAAGACGGTGCAGGAGCTGTCCGAGCTGCTGTCGCCGGGCGACCTCGTGATCGACGGCGGCAACTCGAAGTTCACCGACGACCGGGTCCACGCGGACCTGTTGGCGGAGAAGGAGATCGGCTACGTCGACGCCGGTGTGTCCGGCGGCGTGTGGGGCCTCGACAACGGCTACGCGCTGATGGTCGGCGGCACCGCGGAGCACGTCGAGCAGGCGATGCCGATCTTCGACGCGCTGCGTCCCGAGGGCCCGCGCGAGGAAGGCTTCGCGCACGCGGGCAAGGTCGGTGCCGGCCACTACTCGAAGATGGTGCACAACGGCATCGAGTACGGCCTGATGCAGGCCTACGCCGAGGGCTTCGAGCTGCTCGACAAGACCGACGTCGTGGACAACGTGCCCGCGGTGATCTCGGCCTGGCAGCGCGGCACCGTCGTGCGGTCGTGGCTGCTGGACCTGCTGGTGCGCGCGCTCGAGTCCGACCCCGAGCTCGACGACCTCCGCGGGTACGTCGAGGACTCCGGCGAGGGCCGGTGGACCGTCGAGGAGGGCATCAACAACGCGGTGCCGCTGCCCGTCATCTCCGCCGCGCTGTTCGCCCGGTTCACCTCGCGCCAGGACGACTCGCCCGCGATGCGGGCCGTCGCCGCGCTGCGCAACCAGTTCGGCGGCCACTCCGTGCACCTCGCCGGTCCCTCGTCCGGTTCCGGCAGCACCCAGGGCTAGTCCGAGTGCACGTCAGACACCTCCAGGTCAGCGACTTCCGCTCGTGGGAACTCGCCGACCTGGCGTTCGACCCCGGCGTGTCGGTGCTCGTCGGGCGCAACGGCCAGGGCAAGACGAACCTGGTCGAGGCGATCGGGTACGTGGCGACGCTCGGGTCACACCGCGTCGCCACCGACGCCCCGCTGATCCGGCACGGCGCCCAGCGCGCCGTGGTGCGGGCGGCCGTGGTCAACGACGACCGCGAGCTGCTCGTGGAACTGGAGATCACGGCGGGCAAGGCGAACCGGGCGCGGATCAACCGCGGTCCGGTGCCGCGCCCGCGGGACGTGCTCGGCATCCTGCGCACCGTGCTGTTCGCGCCGGAGGACCTGTCCCTGGTGCGCGGCGACCCGGGTGACCGGCGCCGGTTCCTCGACGAGATGCTGGTGTTGCGCGCGCCCCGGTTCGCGGGGGTGCGCAGCGACTACGACCGGGTGCTCAAGCAGCGCAGCGCGTTGCTGAAGACGGTGAAGCACTCCCGGTCGGCGGACCTGTCAACGCTCGACGTCTGGGACGGGCACCTCGCCCAGCACGGCGCGGAGCTGCTGGCCGCGCGGATCAAGCTGGTCCGCGACATGGCGGACCACGTCACCGCGGCGTACGCGGAGGTCGCCCCGGAGTCGCGGCCGGCGCTCATCTCGTACCGGTCGAGCGTGGGCGAGCTGCCGGAAGACCGGGAGAGCATCGAGGACCTGCTGCTGGCCGAGCTCGACCGGGTCCGGCGGCAGGAGATCGAACGCGGCGTGTGCCTCGTCGGCCCTCACCGCGACGACCTGGACCTCACGCTCGGTGACCTGCCCGCGAAGGGGTACGCCAGCCACGGGGAGTCGTGGTCGTTCGCGCTCGCCCTGCGCCTGGGCGGGTACGAACTGATGCGTGTCGACGGCATCGAACCGGTGCTCGTGCTGGACGATGTGTTCGCGGAGCTCGACCGCGGCCGCCGGCAGCAGCTGGCGAAGGTGGCGGCGGGAGCCGAGCAGGTGTTCATCACCGCGGCGGTCGCGGAGGACGTTCCCGACGAGCTCAGCGGTGCTCGGTTCGAGGTCCACGGCGGGGAGGTGCGGCGTGTCTGACCCGACGCCTGACTCTGGGGGTTCGACGCCCCCACATGTAGCTCGATCGGGTGTGTCCGCCCACACATCTGGGGACAAGTCTGTGGATGGTGTGGATAACTCCGTCACAAATCCGGACTTGTCCACAGGTTCATTCACACCCGAGGGTGAACAACTGCGGGGTTCGGACCTCGCGCGGGCCGCGCTGGAGGCCGCCAAAGCCAGCGCGAAGGCCCGCGGCCGCGTGCCGGGGAGCAAGGCGAAGGGCCGTCCGGTCACCCGCCGCCGGCGCCGCTGGTCCGGTCCCGGCCCCGACGACCGCGACCCCCAGCCGCTCGGCCGGATCGCGTCCAGGATCGCGGCGGACCGCGGCTGGGTCGAGCAGCTGCAGGGCGGCCAGGTCTTCGCGCGGTGGGCGAAACTGGTGGGGGAGGACGTCGCCGAGCACGCGAAACCGATCGCGCTCAGTGACGGCGAACTGACGGTCCAGGCGTCGTCGACGGCGTGGGCCACCCAGCTGCGCCTCCTGCAGCGCGAGCTGATCAAGCGGATCGCAGCGGGCGTCGGCAACGGCGTCGTCAAGAAGCTCAAGATCAAGGGCCCGGACGCTCCCAGCTGGCGACACGGCCCCAGGCACGCGCCTGGACGCGGTCCGCGTGACACCTACGGGTGAGGACCTGTCAAGGGCTCAGCGGCCGTCCTGTGGCTCAATGAGCGTTCACCTGCGGATTTGAACCCCCTTTTCAGCCGTCCTGACCCGTCTCGCGCTTCCCCAGGCGCTCTGTGACCGGTTCACCGGTGTCCTTGGCCCCTTTCTGTCGGGGTGTCCCGGTAGAATCACAGGAGCGTCACCCACCACCGTGCGGCTCCGCCCGCATCAGCGAGGAGACTCCAGGCCCGTGTCAGCTAAGAAGAATGAGTACGGCGCGTCCTCGATCACCGTCCTCGAGGGTCTCGAGGCAGTGCGCAAGAGGCCGGGCATGTACATCGGCTCGACCGGCGAGCGCGGTCTGCACCACCTGGTCCAGGAGGTCGTGGACAACTCGGTCGACGAGGCGATGGCCGGGTTCGCGACGACGGTCGACGTCACCCTGCTGGCCAACGGCGGCGTCCGGGTGATCGACGACGGTCGCGGCATCCCCATCGACGTGCACCCGGTCGAGGGCAAGCCCACCGTTGAGGTCGTGCTCACCACGCTGCACGCGGGCGGCAAGTTCGACAGCGACTCCTACGCGGTGTCCGGCGGCCTGCACGGCGTCGGCATCTCCGTGGTGAACGCGCTGTCCACCGCCGTCGACGTCGAGATCAAGCGCCAGGGCCACGTCTGGACCCAGCGCTTCGAGGCCACCAAGGCGGCGCACGAGCTGCGCCAGGGCGAGGCCACCGACGAGACCGGCACCACGATCACGTTCTGGGCCGACCCGGAGATCTTCGAGACGACCGAGTACAACGTCGAGACGATCGCGCGCCGGCTGCAGGAGATGGCGTTCCTCAACAAGGGGATCACCATCGTCCTGCGCGACGAGCGGGTCTCGGAGGAGGACACCGAAGCCGACGCCGACGGCCACAAGGCCGCGGTGAAGGAACGCGTCTACCACTACCCGGGTGGCCTGGAGGACTTCGTCCGCCACATCAACCACACCCGCGAGGCCGTGCACCAGAAGGTCATCGGCTTCGAGGCGCAGGGCGACGACCTGCAGGTCGAGGTCGCGATGCAGTGGAACACGGGCTACACGCCGTCGGTCTACACCTTCGCGAACACGATCAACACCCACGAGGGCGGCACCCACGAGGAGGGCTTCCGCGCCGCGCTGACCCGTGTCGTCAACGAGTACGCGCGCGAGAAGAAGCTCCTCAAGGAGAAGGACACCAACCTCACCGGTGACGACATCCGCGAGGGTCTCGCGGCGATCATCTCGGTGAAGTTGAAGGAGCCCCAGTTCGAGGGCCAGACGAAGACCAAGCTGGGCAACAGCGAGGCCAAGTCGTTCGTGCAGAAGTCGACGAACGAGCACCTGGCCGACTGGTTCGAGCGGCACCCCAACGAGGCCAAGACGATCGTCACCAAGTCGGTGTCGTCGGCGCAGGCCCGCATCGCCGCCCGCAAGGCCCGCGAGCTCGTCCGCCGCAAGGGCGCGCTCGACATCGGCGGCCTGCCCGGCAAGCTCAAGGACTGCCGCTCCACCGAACCGGAGCGCTGCGAGCTCTACATCGTCGAGGGCGACTCGGCAGGCGGCTCGGCCAAGGAGGGGCGGGACTCCATGTACCAGGCCATCCTCCCGATCCGCGGCAAGATCATCAACGTCGAGAAGGCGCGCATCGACCGCGTCCTCAAGAACACCGAGGTCCAGTCGCTGATCACGGCGCTCGGCACCGGCATCCACGACGAGTTCGACCTGACGAAGCTGCGCTACCACAAGATCGTGCTGATGGCCGACGCCGACGTCGACGGCCAGCACATCCGCACGCTGCTGCTCACGCTGCTGTTCCGCTTCATGCAGCCGCTCATCGAGCACAACCACGTCTACCTCGCCCAGCCGCCGCTCTACAAGATCAAGTGGCAGCGCGCGGAGCCGGAGTACGTCTACTCCGACCGCGAGCGCGACGCCGTGATCAAGGCCGGCATCGAGGGCGGCAAGAGGCTCGGCAAGGACGACAACATCCAGCGGTACAAGGGTCTCGGCGAGATGAACGCCGAGGAGCTGTGGGAGACCACCATGGACCCGGCCAACCGGATCCTGCGGCAGGTCACCATGGACGACGCCGCCACCGCCGACGAGCTGTTCAGCGTGCTCATGGGCGAGGACGTCGAGGCACGCCGCTCGTTCATCACCCGCAACGCCAAGAGCATCAAGTTCCTGGACATCTAGTGGTG
>NZ_JBHXCW010000163.1:0-17757 GCF_042725365.1 Lentzea sp. NPDC060358
ATCTCGCGCTGCTCGACCTCGTGCACCTTGCTCGACCCGGCCGACGGGGCGGCCATCGGGCGGCGCGACACGCGGCGGACGGTGCCCAGGTGCTCGGGCAGCAGCTCCGGCAGGGCCAGGCCGTAGAACGGCCACGCGCCCTGGTTCGCCGGCTCCTCCTGCACCCAGCGGATGTCCTTCGCGTTCGGGTACCGCTCCAGGGTCTCGGTCAGCTTGCGGGCCGGGACCGGGTAGAGCTGCTCGACGCGCACGATCGCCACGTCGCCGCCGCCGCGCTTCTCGCGCTCGGCGTGCAGCTCGTAGGAGATCTTGCCGCTGCACAGCAGGACCTTCGTGACCGCGTTCGGGTCCTTGACCGTCGGGTCGTCCATCACCGAGTGGAAGCGGTCGTCGGTGAACTCGGCCGTGCCGCTGACGGCGGCCTTGAGGCGCAGCATCGACTTCGGCGTGAACACCACGAGCGGCCGGTCGACGCCGTCGAGGGCGTGGCGGCGCAGCAGGTGGAAGTAGTTCGCCGGGGTCGACGGGACGGCGACGGTCATGGAGCCCTCGGCGCACAGCTGCAGCCAGCGCTCGATGCGGCCCGACGTGTGGTCGGGGCCCTGGCCCTCGTGGCCGTGCGGCAGCAGGATCACGACGTCGGAACGCTGACCCCACTTCGCCTCACCGGACGAGATGAACTCGTCGATGATCGGCTGCGCGCCGTTGACGAAGTCGCCGAACTGCGCCTCCCACAGCACCAGCGCCTGCGGGTTCGCGACCGAGTAGCCGTACTCGAAGCCGAGCGCGGCGAACTCCGACAGCACCGAGTCGTAGACCATGAACTTGCCCTGGTCGTCGGACAGGTTCTGCAGCGGCGTGTAGTCGTCGCCGGTCTTGCGGTCGATCAGGGTCGCGTGGCGCTGCACGAACGTGCCGCGGCGCGAGTCCTGGCCGGCCAGGCGGACGTTGCGGCCCTCGATCGCGAGGGAACCGAACGCCAGCAGCTCCGCGAACGCCCAGTCGATGCCGCCCTCGCGCGCCATCTTGGCGCGGCGGTCGAGCACCGGCTTGACGCGCGCGTGCGGCGTGAAGCCCTCCGGCAGGTCGACGTGCGCGTCGGCGATCTTCTCCAGCACCTCGCGGCTGATGTGCGTGGGCAGCTTCGCCGGGACCTGCTGCTCGGCCTCCACCGACGGGCTGACCGTCACCGGGTGCTTCTCGAGCTCGCGGACCTCGTTGAAGACGTGCTCCAGCTGGCTGGAGAAGTCCTGCAGCGCCTTCTCGGCCTCCTCGACCGTGATGTCGCCGCGGCCGATCAGGGACTCGGTGTAGGTCTTGCGGACCGAGCGCTTCTGGTCGATCACGTCGTACATCGCCGGCTGCGTCATCGACGGGTCGTCGCCCTCGTTGTGACCGCGGCGGCGGTAGCACACCATGTCGATGACGACGTCCTTCTTGAACGCCTGGCGGTACTCGACGGCGAGCTTCGCGACCCAGTAGCAGGCCTCGGGGTCGTCGCCGTTCACGTGGAAGACCGGCGAGCCGATCATCTTCGCGACGTCGGTCGAGTACTTCGAGGACCGCGAGTGCTCCGGCGCGGTGGTGAAGCCGACCTGGTTGTTCACGACGATGTGGACGGTGCCACCGGTGCGGTAGCCGCGCACGAGCGCCAGGTTCAGCGTCTCGGCGACCACGCCCTGACCGGCGAACGCCGCGTCACCGTGCATGGCGACCGGCAGGACCGGGAAGAAGTCGCCGCCCTTGTCGAGCATGTCCTGCTTGGCGCGCACGATGCCCTCGAGCACCGGGTCGACCGCCTCGAGGTGCGACGGGTTGGCGGTCAGCGACACCTTGGTCTCGCCGTCGCCGAACATCCGGAAGTACTTGCCCTCGGCGCCGAGGTGGTACTTCACGTCGCCGGAGCCGTGCGCCTGACCGGGGTCGAGGTTGCCCTCGAACTCGCGGAAGATCTGCGCGTACGACTTGCCGACGATGTTCGCCAGCACGTTGAGCCGGCCGCGGTGGGCCATGCCGATGACGACCTCGTCGAGGCGGGCCTCGGCGGCGGAGTCGATGACCGCGTCGAGCAGCGGGATGACGGTCTCGCCGCCCTCCAGCGAGAAGCGCTTCTGACCGACGTACTTCGTCTGCAGGAACGTCTCGAACGCCTCGGCGGCGTTGAGCTTGCTGAGGATGTACTTCTGCACGGTGGCCGGCGGCTTCTCGTGCGGGACCTCGACGCGCTCCTGGATCCAGCGGCGCTCTTCGGGCTCGAGGATGTGCATGTACTCGACGCCGACGGTGCGGCAGTACGAGTTGCGCAGCACGCCCAGGATGTCGCGGAGCTTCATCCGCTCCTTGCCGCCGAAGCCGCCGACGGGGAACTCGCGGTCGAGGTCCCACAGCGTCAGGCCGTGGCTGAGCACGTCCAGGTCGGCGTGGCTGCGCTGGCGGTAGTTCAGCGGGTCCGTGTCAGCCATCAGGTGGCCGCGCGTGCGGAACGCGTCGATCAGCTCGATGACGCGCGCGGTCTTGTCGACGGCGCCCTCGGGGATGTCCGCGACCCAGCGGATCGGCTCGTAGGGCAGCCGCAGCGACGCGAAGATCTCGTCGTAGAAGCCGTCCTCGCCGAGCAGCAGCTGGTGGATCCGCTTGAGGAACTCACCGGACTCCGCACCCTGGATGATGCGGTGGTCGTACGTGCTGGTCAGCGTGATGATCTTGCTGACGCCCATGTCGGTGAGCGCCTGCTCGCTGGTGCCCTGGAAGTGCGCGGGGTACTCCATCGCGCCGACACCGACGATCGTGCCCTGGCCGGCCTGCAGCCGCGGCACCGAGTGGTTCGTGCCGATCGTGCCGGGGTTCGTCAGCGAGATGGTGGTCCCGGAGAAGTCCTCGGTGGTCAGCGCGCCCGAGCGGGCCTTGCGGATCAGGTCCTCGTAGGCCTGCCAGAACTGCGTGAACGTCATGTTCTCGCAGCCCTTGACCGACGCGACGACCAGCGTGCGGCTGCCGTCCTTGCCGGGCAGGTCGATCGCGAGACCGAAGTTGACGTGCTCCGGCGTGACGACGAACGGCTTGCCGTCCACCTCGGCGAAGTGGCGGTTCATGTTCGGGAACGCCTGCAGCGCCCGCACGACCGCGTAGCCGATCACGTGGGTGAAGGAGACCTTCCCGCCCCGCGTCCGCTTCAGGTGGTTGTTGATGACGATGCGGTTGTCGGCCAGCAGCTTCGCGGGCACGGCGCGCACGCTGGTCGCGGTCGGAACGGTGAGCGACAGCTCCATGTTCTTCGCGATCGCGGCGGAGGCACCGCGCAGCTGCTTCTGCTCGGACTGCGCGCTCTGCGTGACCGGCTTGGCCTTGGCGGCCTGCTGCGGCGCGGGCTTGCCGGTGGACGGCAGCGAGGCCGCCGGCTTCGACTGGGCCCGCTCGGGCTGCGCGGCAGGCTTGGACGCGGCGGGCGCGGGCTTGCCGTTGTCGGCGGCCGGCGGCGTCACGGTCGCGGTCGTGGTCGAACCACCCGCGCTCGCCGTGGTGGCGGCACTGCCGTTGCCGCCCGCACGCTTGTAGTCGGCAAAGAAGTCATGCCATGCCGGGTCTACTGATGACGGGTCCGCGAGGAACTGCTCGTACATCTCCTCGACGAGCCACTCGTTCGGCCCGAATTGTGACGCAGGACTGCTGCTGGACACGGCTGGCGCTCGCCTCTATCCATCTCGCTCTTGGTGTTGACTCATGCGGTAGTCAGGCTAGTCCCCTCGGCCTCGGCCTTCACACACTGGAGGCACCTGGCAAGGAGTGCTCTGTCACAGGATCGATCAGGACGGCCCCGACGTCACCCGCAGTTGAGCAATTCTTGATGTGTGTCTCACTACGTCACCTCGCTTTCTTCGGCTGTTGGAGTGGCATACGCACCGAGCGCAGTGATCAGTTCACAGCAGGTGCACGTTCGTCGAGTCGCGGAACGGTCTTGCTCACCCCAGTGAACGCAGGACCGAGCCGGTCATCGCCTCGACGAACCGGCGCCGCGCGGCCTCGGACGTGCGGTCCAGCGACAGGTACGGGTTCAGGTCCTCGAGTTCGACCAGCAGGAGTTCCCCCTCGCGCGTGCGGCAAGCGTCGACCCGCTGGATCCCGTGCGGCAGATCGTTCCAGTCGATGAACTTCCGCGCGAATTCCAGATCGTCCCCGGCCGGGGTGTACCGCGCGAGTTCCCAGCGTTGTGCCGGGTCCGGTGCGTTCAGGGCGTACTGGAACTCGCGGTCCACGAAGTAGAACGAGACCTCGTACCGGAAATCGATCTTGGGCTGGATGAGAACGTCTTCTTCTTTTCGCGCGAGGTCCTCGCGTTTCACGAACTCGAGCCCGTGCGAGTCGGCGCCGGCTTTGGGCTTCACGACGTACTCGGCCACGTGCGGGAGCCGGTCGAGGTGCGCGAGGTCGTCGACCGTGGGGATGACCGGGAAGCCCTCGCCCGCCAGTTCCACCAGGTACTGCTTGCCGGCCATGTCGGCCTTGCCGGTGAGCGGGTTGTAGACGCGCTGGCCCGTCGCCTCGGCCCGGGCGCGGAAGGCCCGGTAGGCGTCCGGGTAGTCGATGACCGGGCCGCTGTTGCGGACGACCACGGTGTCGAAGCCGGCCATCAGGCCCGCGGCGTCCACCGGGTGGCAGAGGGCCAGGTCGAAGGTCTTGCGCAGCTCGGCGGTGAGGTGGATGTCCTCGTCGCAGTACCGGCGCCCGCGGGCCGGGTAGGCGAGGTCGGAGACGTAGAGGACTGTCGGACGCGGCATTCTGGGCTCCTGGGGCCTCGCTGACCTGGGGTTTGTTTGTACTTCACGGGGTGGGGCGGGGACGAGGGTTCGTGGCGCGGGCCACGGCGCGGGTGTTCGGGGGTGTGGTGCTGGGGGCCGCGGGGTGCTGGGGGGCCGTGGGGGCGGAGGGCTTGGGGTGCGCTGGCGGTGGGGCGAGGCGGGGCCGGGTGGGTGGCGTGTGCGGTCCGCTCCGGGGCGCGTGAGGTGCGTTGGGTCGGGGTGCGACGGGTGGTGGGCGCTACCAGGCGGCACAGGCCGCGCTGCACACGAGGTGGCCTGCTGGGGCGTGCCGTGCCTGGCTGGGGCGTCGCGCGCGCGGCGCGGGCGCGTGGCATGCCCGGACGTCCGGGCCGTCAAGGCGCCCGAAGGAACGCTGGCCGCGCGATCCCTTTTGCCAGGCCGGCCCAGTTCGATCCCTGCCGCCAGCCACTTCGGCGCGGCCTTGGAGCGCCGGAGGTTGCGGCAGGCCTCGGTCTTCGGTCAGGCCGCCTCCGAGGTGCCGTGGCGCCAGAGGCGGGCGTAGGCGCCGTTGGCGGCCAGCAGGTCGGCGTGCGTGCCCTGTTCGACCACGCGGCCGTCGGCCAGGACGACGATGCGGTCGGCCCTCGCCGCGGTGGCCAGGCGGTGGGCCACCACGAAGGTGGTCCGCGCGCCGGCGAGGTGGTCGCTGGCTGCCAGGACCGCGGACTCCGTGGCCGGGTCCAGGGCCGCGGTGGCCTCGTCCAGGAGCAGGACGTCCGGCTCCACCAGCTCCGCCCTGGCCAGGGCGACCAGTTGGCGCTGGCCCGCCGAGAGGTGGTTGCCGCGTTCGCCCACCGGCTGGCGGAAGCCGTTCGGGAGGGTGGCGACCATCTGAAGGGCGCCCACGGCCGCCACGGCCTGCTGGATCTCCTGCTCGGTGGCCTCGGGGCGGCCGTAGGCCACGTTGTCGGCCAGGTCGCCGCCGAAGAGGTGGGCTTCCTGCGGGACCACGCCCAGGCGTTGGCGGTAGGCGGAGAGGTCGTAGGCGCGGACGTCCACGCCGTCCACCGACACCGTGCCCGTCGTGGCGTCGTAGAAGCGGGCGATCAGTTTGACCAAAGTGGACTTGCCCGCGCCGGTTTCGCCCACCAGGGCCACGGTTTCGCCCGCGGGCACGTGCAGGGTCACGCCGGACAGGGCCGGCTGGTCGGCTCCCTTGTACGTGAACGAGACGTCGTCCAGGTGCACCTCGCCGCGCAGGCGGGGCGGGACCGGGACCGGGGACGCCGGGGGTTCGACGGTGCTCGGGGTGCGGAGCAGGTCGCCGATGCGGCGCAGGCCCACGCGGGCCTGCTGGTAGCCGTCGAAGACGCCGGAGAGCTGCTGGATCGGGCTGAAGAACAGGCCCAGGTAGAGCAGGAACGCGAGCAGGACGCCCGGCGTCAGCGAGCCGGTGGCGACGCGGTGGGCGCCCACCGCCAGGACCACGGCCTGGGCCACGCCGGAAAGCATTGCCACGAAAGGGAAGTAGGTGGCGATGTAGCGCTGGGCGCGTAGCCGGGAGCGGCGGTAGGCGTCGCTGCGGGCGGCGAAGGCCTCCGCCGAGCGGCGTTCCCTCGTGTAGGCCTGCGAGACGCGCAGGCCCGAGACGTTCTCCTGCAGGTCGGCGTTCACCGCGCTGACCCGTTCGCGGGCCTCGGCGTAGGCGGTCGAGGAGAGGCGTTGGAAGACGATGGTCGCGACCGCGAGGACGGGGACCACCGACAGGGCGATCAGCGCCAGCGAGGCGTCGGTGAACACCAGGGCCGCGGTGATGCCGACGACGGTGACCAGGCTGATCACGGCGGTCACGAGACCGGTCTGCAGGAACGTCGACAGGGCGTCCACGTCCGTGGTCATCCTCGTCATGATGCGGCCGGCCATCTCGCGCTCGTAGTAGTCGAGGCCGAGGCGCTGCAGGTGGGCGTAGCTGCGCACGCGCAACAGGTACAGCAGCCGCTCGCCCAGGCGCGCGGCGTAGACCGTGCTGCCCGCCGTCGTCAGCCAGCCGACCACGACCAGGCCGGTGCCCAGCCCCACCGCCAGCCACAGCGAGGACTGCACGCCCGTCGTGACGCCGCCGTCGACGCCCAGGCGCACCAGCGCCGGCAGGCCCATGCCCACCAGGGCGTCGAGCACCACCAGGGCGGCCACGCCCGCCAGCGCCCAGCGGACCGGGCGCAGCAGGCGCGCCAGCCGGAAACCGGGGTCGGGGGCGCGCGGGTCCTCGCCGTACAGGACCGGGGCCTCGGTCGCGGGCGGGAGCGAACGGACCTGCGCGAGCAGCTCGGGGGTGGGCGGGCCGCCGGCGAGCGCGGCCATGCCGCCACCGGGACCGCCGCCACCGCCACCCGCCCCGCGGCGACCGGCCGACGCGGGGGCGGAGGTCTTGGCCTCGTCGATCAGGCGCTGGTCGAGGTCTTCCTGCGACAGCACCGGCCACAGCTCGCCGGTGCGCGCGGGCCGCGCCGACTCGATGGCCTCACCGGGACCCGCCAGCAGGTCGCGGTACAGCGCGCACCGGGACACGAGCTCGTCGTGCGTGCCGATGTCGACCACCCGGCCCGCGTCGAGGACCGCGATCCGGTCGGCGAGCGACAGGGTCGACCGGCGGTGGGCCACCAGCAGGGTCGTGCGGTTCGCCGTCACCGAGGCGAGCGTCGCGTGGATTGCCGCCTCGGTCGCGTTGTCCACCGCCGACGTCGCGTCGTCGAGCACGAGGATGCGCGGGTCGGACAGCAGCGCGCGGGCGAGGGCGACGCGCTGGCGCTGACCGCCGGACAGCGTCAGGCCGCGCTCGCCGACCACCGTGTCGTAGCCGTCCTGCAGCGCCTCGATGAAGTCGTGCGCCTCGGCGGCCTTGGCGGCGCGCTCGACCTCCTCGCGTGAGGCGTCCGGCCGGCCGTAGGCGATGTTCGCGAACACGGTGTCGGAGAACAGGAACGCCTCCTCGAACACCACGCCGACCGAACCGCGCAACGACTCCAGCCGCAACGTCCGCACGTCCGCGCCACCGACCCGCACGGCACCGGAGTGCACGTCGTAGAACCGGGGCAGCAGCAACGACACCGTCGACTTGCCCGACCCCGCCGTGCCGACCAGCGCGAGCGTCTCGCCCGGCTCCACGGAGATCGAGAAGTCCCGCAGCACCGGCTCGCTGCGGGCGTACCCGAACGTCACGCCGGAGAACGAGACGCCGAGCGGGCCGGAGGGCACCTCACCGGGACCGTCCGTCACGTCCGGCTGCGAGTCGATCAGCTCGTACACCCGCTCCACCCCGGCGCGGGCGAGCTGCGCGGACACCATCAGGCTCGACAGCAGCCGCGTCGGCCCGACCAGGTTGGCCACGTACGTCGTGAACGCGAGGAACGTGCCCAGCGTGACCTGGCCGTGCAGCGCGAGCCAGCCGCCCAGCCCCAGCACCGCGACCTGCCCGAGCAGCGGCAGCGCCGTCACGGTCGCGAGCGGCTTCGACGACAGCTTCGCCGCCCGCATCCGTTCCGCGAACAGGAACTTCGCGTGCTTCTCCAGCCGCGCCACCTCGCGCGCCTCCTGGCCGAAGCCCTTCACCACGCGCACGCCGGTGACGGTCTCCTCGACGTGCTGCGCGAGGTCCGCGGCCCGCTGCTGCGCCGACCAGGTGGCCGGGAACAGCGTGAGCCGGGTGCGGCCCGCGAGCCACGCCACCAGCGGCAGCACGATCACCGCGATGATCGTGAGCGGCACCGACAGGTAGATCATCGCGGCCAGGGCGGCCAGCGCGAACACCACCGTGCCGACGGCCAGCGGCGCCATCATCAGCAACGACTGCACCAGCTGCAGGTCGGTGATCGACCGCGACACGATCTGCCCGGTCCGCAGCTCGTCCTGCTTCGCGCCGTCGAGCCGCTGCACGGCGGAGAACACGCCGAGCCGCAGGTCGTGCTGCACGCCCAGCGCGAGCCGGCCGCCCAGATAACGCCGCAGGAACGCCGACCCGAACGTGAGCAGCTCCAGCACGATCAACGCCACCATGAGCGGCCACAGGCGATCCGTGCGCCCCGCCGTCGAGTCGTCGATCGCGGTCTTGAGCAGCAACGGCCCCGCCGCTTGGAGACCCACGCCGACGACCGCGGCGACCACCGACAGCACCACCAGGCGGGGGTGCTGCCAGCACGCTGCGGTCAGTCGGCGGATCCAGCCCTTCGTCACGGGACCCACAGTACGTCCGGGGTCCGACATAAAAGTGTGACGTCAGGAACCGCAGGTCAGGTGACGTCCTTGGACTGCGTGACGGCCCATCCGCCCGCGAACACGATCCCGGCCCAGCCGAGGAACACGATCCCCGACAGCCACCAGTCCTGCGCCCCGGCCGCGCCCGCGATCGCCCGCAGCACGTCCTCGATCTCCGGGGGCACGACTCCCGCCGCGGACAGGAAGAGGTCGACCGACACCGACCCGGTGAGCCCGTTGATCGACCCGTTCGGCAGGAACCCGATCACCGCCGGCACCTCGAGGTAGGCCAGCACGCCGTGCAGCACGTTCTCGATGATCAGGAAGTACAGCAGCAGGAGCACGATCGCCCCCGCCACGTTCGGGACCAGCGCGCCGACGCCCACGCCGAACATCGTCATCAGGATCGACGACAGCACGCAGACCAGCGTCAGCATCGCCCAGCCGCCCGCGTCCGGCAGCTGCCCGGACGAGCTCGTGAGCACCACGCCGATGCCGAGGAACAGCATGATCGCGAGGCCGTAGATCGCGCCCCACAGGACGTAGACGAGCATCTTCGCCAGCAGCGCGTGCATGCGCGACGGCGAGGTGAGGAACGTCGTGGTGATCGTCCGCCTGCTGATCTCGCTGGAGATCGCCATCGCGCCGAACACCATCGGGAAGATCGTCGAGATGTTGATCGCCCGCGCGATGCCGAACAGCGAGACCTTCCACTGGTCCGGCGTGACGCCCAGGAAGTCCGAGACGTCGTCGACGTCGCCCGACGACGCGAAGTCCACGAAGAACTGCCCCAGCAGACCGGTCGCGAGCCCCCAGCCGAGCGCCAGCACCGCGGTCGGGATCAGCAGACCCCACCACAGACCGGTCGTCGTCGTCTTGCGGAGCTCCGCCTGTACGAGGTTGCCCATCAGGCCCAACCACCCTGCTGCTGCTGGTAAGGATTCGGCGCCGGCGCGTGCCCGGCGTACTGGCCGCTGGTGAGCTGGAAGAACAGCCGCTCGAGGTCGACCTGCTCCTCCTGGATGCCGTAGATCGAGACGCCCGCCTTCAACGCGGTGTCCGCCACCTGCTTGGAGTCCACACCGGACACCGCGAGCCTGCCGTCGTGCAGCTGCTCGATCGCCTGCACGCCCTCGGAGCGAAGAGCGTTCGCGAGCGCGTTGGGATCCGACGGCTGCACGAGGACGCGCTTCTGCTGCGACTGCCGCAGTTGCTGCAACGGCCCGTAGAACATGGTCTGCCCGCGCGAGATGATCACCACCTGGTCGACGGTCTGCTCGACCTCCGCCAGCAGGTGGCTGGAGACCAGCACCGTGCGCCCCATGCGCGCGTAGGACTGCAGGAACGTGCGCAGCCACGCGATGCCCTCGGGGTCGAGGCCGTTCGCCGGCTCGTCGAGCACGAGCACCTGCGGGTCGCCGAGCAACGCCGTGGCGAGCGCGAGCCGCTGCTTCATGCCGAGCGAGAACCCGCCCACCTTGCGGTCGGCGGCGCTGCCCAGGCCGACCAGGCCGATGACCTGGTCGGCCTGCGCGTCCGGCACGCCGATGGCCGACGCGTACACGCGCAGGTGGTTGCGGGCCGTGCGGGCGGGGTGGAACCCCTGCGCCTCCAGCACCGCGCCCACCACGCGGCCGGGCTGGCCGAGCTGGTGGAACGGTCGTCCGTTGATCGTCGCCGTGCCCCCCGTCGGCTTGACGAGACCCAGCAACATCCGCAGGGTCGTCGTCTTGCCCGCGCCGTTGGGGCCGAGGAAGCCCGTCACGCTGCCGGGTGACACGGTGAAGCTCAGGTTCTGCACCGCGGTCACCGGACCGAACTGCTTGGTCAGGTTCTGGACCGCGATGAGGCCGCTGCCGTCATGCATGCGGCCCATCCTGCCTGACGGATCAGTCCCGCAAGGCGTGCTTCGGCCGGGACACGACGGGCGCTTCGGGCACCACCCGGGGTGCGGCGACCGAGATCGGCAGCTCGGCGGTCGTCTCGGCGGTCGTCTCCGCCGGGACGCCGATCACCCTCGAACGGGTGAAAGGGGCGCGCAGCGGCCGACGCCGTTCGCGGTGCGGCACCCCTTCGCCGATCAGGTGCCGGTGCGCGGTGTTCCAGACCTGGCACGGCCACCGGCGGTGCCGCCACCAGCCAGGACACGCCTCGCACCGGCTGTCCTCGTCGGGCTGGTGCACCTCCAGGAGCAGCCGCCAGCCGTCCGCGAGGCGGTTGATCTCCGCCCTGGCCAGCGGGACCAGCGCCTCGGCCTCACCGTGCTCGGCCGCCTTCTCCAGCTGTGCCAGCCGTTGCAGCACCGCGTCGCGCAGGACCTCGTCCATCACATCTTCGCCGTGGCCTGGTCGAGCAACGAGCCGAGCCGGCGCGTCTGGGTGGCGGACATCACAGCCGTCTCGCCCGGCGGCGTGACCAGCAGGACCCGGTCGTTCTCGACGAGAACGGTCATCGACCTGTCCCGGCCGAACGGGTCGTGGCAGTGGATCCATCCCTGTGGTTCAGCCATGGAATCTCCTATCGAGGCACACCCGACTCCGTCTTCATCGGCCGTCGCCCCTGCTCGCCGCACCGCGAGACCGGGAATTCACTCGTTTGCTGGACGAGCCCGACACGGGCGGTGGTCCAGTCGGGGAAACTTTTCCGTCGCGTTTGGGCGGGGGTGCTGGGCGCGCCACCGGGAAGCCCGCTATATTTGGTGACGGCGGCCCCGCTCCCAGTGACCCCCAGGCTGGTTGAGCGCGGCCGCCCTTTAATTTTCCCCTCTTTTTCCTGGCACCGCCTGTCGCGAAAAACCTGCTTGCGCCCCGGGGTCTCGTACGCTGTAAGTTGCTCGTACACCGTAAGGGGGACGAGATGACTTCGACGACCGCAGAGACCGGGGTGGCGCCGCACCCGCAGCGCTGGGCCGTGCTCGGCGTGCTCTGCCTGTCCGTGATGGTCGTGGTGCTGGACAACACCGTGCTGAACGTGGCGATCCCGTCGATCTCCACCGGGCTGCGGGCCGGCACCGCCGACGTTCAGTGGATGATCAACGCCTACTCGCTCGCGCTGGCGGGCCTGCTGCTCACGACCGGGTCGCTGAGCGACCGGTTCGGCCGCAAGAAGGCGCTGCTGACGGGGCTGGTGCTGTTCGGCGCCGGGAGCGCCGTGGCGGCCTACGCCGGCTCGTCCGAGGCGCTGATCGCGGCGCGCGGGTTCATGGGGATCGGCGCCGCGGTGCTGATGCCGGGCACGCTCGCCGTGCTCATGCAGCTGTTCGACGACCGGGAACGACCCAAGGCCATCGGCATCTGGGCCGCCGTGTCGAGCCTCGGGTTCGCGGCGGGGCCGGTGATCGGCGGCGCGC
This sequence comes from Lentzea sp. NPDC060358, assembly GCF_042725365.1. Taxonomy (NCBI): domain Bacteria; kingdom Bacillati; phylum Actinomycetota; class Actinomycetes; order Pseudonocardiales; family Pseudonocardiaceae; genus Lentzea; species Lentzea sp. NPDC060358. Next base: position 12,358 of record NZ_JBHXCW010000163.1, read on the forward strand.
TGATCAAGCACTTCTGGTGGGGCTCGGTGTTCCTGATCAACGTGCCGGTGGCGGTCCTCGCGATCGCGGCCGTCGCGTTCCTGGTGCCGGAGTCGAAGGACCCGGCCGTGCGCAGGCCCGACGTGGTCGGCTCGGTGCTGTCGATCATCGGCATGGTGGCGCTCGTGTACGCGGTGATCTCGGTGCCGGAGCACGGCTTCGGCTCACCGGAGTTCGGCGTGCCGGTCGCCGTCGGCCTCGTGACGATGGCCGGGTTCGCCTGGTGGGAACGGCACACCGCCGAGCCGATGCTCGACCTCGCGTTCTTCTCCGACCGCCGCTTCACCGGCGCGGTGGCGTCGGGCGTGCTGGCGGCGTTCGGCATGGCGGGCTCGCTCTTCCTGCTGACGCAGCACCTGCAGGGCGTGCTCGGCTACAGCCCGCTGGAGGCGGGCGTCCGCGTGGCACCGATGGCGATCGCGTTGCTCGTCACCAGCAACACGCTGGGCCAGCTCGTGGTGAGGCTGGGCGCCGGGAAGGCGATCCTGCTCGGCATGACGATCGTCGCGGCGGGCGTGGCGCTGCTGCCGGTCGGCACCACCTACCCGCCGACGCTGGCCGGACTGGTCCTGATCGGCGTCGGGGTCGGGGTGTCGCAACCGGTCGCGGTCAACGCGCTGATGGGGTCGATCCCGCCGGAACGCGCCGGCATCGCCTCCGGCCTGTCGGGCACGCTGACGGAGCTGGGCTCCTCGTTCGGCATCGCGGTGCTCGGCGCGCTGCTGTCGGCGCGGTTCGCGGCCTCGCTGCCGGACGGCGTTCCCGGCCGGTCGCTGAGCGAGGCCCTGCACAGCGGCGCGGACGTCACCGTCGTGCGCGAGGCGTTCTCCAGCGGCATGGGAGTCAGCCTGGCGATCGGCGCCGTCGGGGTGTTCCTGGGAGGTGTTGTGGCCAGCGTGTTGCTGCGGCGTGCCTAATATCGCTGTTCGTGGACAGCGTGTGGTTCGGCAAGCCCAGGCCCAGCAGCGGCCAGCCCCTCGGCCTGAGCCGTGAGGCGATCGTGCGCAAGGCGTTGGAGCTGCTGGACGAGCACGGCATGCAGAAGCTCTCCATGCGCAACCTCGCCGCGCAGCTCGGCGCGGCCCCGATGTCGCTGTACTGGCACGTCCCGACGAAGGACGCGCTGATCGAGCTCTGCCTGGACGAGATCTACGGCGAGTTCGACCTGCCGGCTCCCGGCGCGGAGTGGGAGCCGGCACTGCGCGGGATGATGCACACGCTGCGCCGTCTCGCGCAGAAGCACCCGTGGTGGGTGCGGGCCATCGGGGAGCACACGACCATCGGCCCGAACGCGGTGGCGATGTCGGACGCGATGCTCGAACCCATGCGCGCGGCCGGGCTGACGATGGCGGAGGCGGCCCTGTCGGCGTCGACGGTGTCGAGCTTCGTCATGGGATTCGCGATCGCCGAGGTGAACTTCGCCGGCGCGGGCAAGATGGACCAGCCGCCGCCGGACCTGGGCAAGATCGCCGACCTGTACCGGGACAAGCACCCCCGCTACGTCGAGATGCTGGACGATCCGGCGGTGTGGTCGCTCGAGGGGCAGTTCGAGTTCGGGCTGGACTGCGTGATCGACGGCATCAAGGCCCGCGTCGCGGCCCTCAGATAGGCGAAACCCCCGCAGCGATTCACGCGTGCGGGGGCCTCATTCATCCGGTTGGTCTTCAGACGACGGACTCCAGCGGCGTGTGCGCGAGGCCGGTCGCCTCGGCCACCGGGCCGTTGGTCAGCTGTCCGGCGTGGACGTTCAGGCCGAGGGCGAGCGAACGGTCGTCCTTCAACGCCGTCTCCCAGCCCTTGTCGGCCAGCGCGACGGCGTAGGGCAGCGTCACGTTGGTCAGCGCGTAGGTCGACGTGCGCGGCACGGCGCCGGGCATGTTCGCCACGCAGTAGAACACCGAGTTGTGCACCTCGTAGGTCGGCTCGGCGTGCGTGGTGGCGCGGGAGTCCTCGAAGCAGCCGCCCTGGTCGATCGCGATGTCGACGAGCACCGAACCCGGCTTCATCTCGGCGACCAGCGCGTTCGAGACGAGCTTCGGGGCCGCGGCGCCCGGCACCAGCACGGCGCCGATGACCAGGTCGGCCTCGCGGACGGCCTGCTCCACGGAGAACGCGTTGGACGCGAGCGTGCGCAGCCGGCCCTGGAACTGGGCGTCGACCTGCCGCAGGCGGTCGACGTTGGTGTCGAGGATCTGCACGTCCGCGCCCATGCCGACGGCGATCGTGGCGGCGTTGACGCCGGCCACGCCACCACCGATGACGACCACGCGGGCCGGGGCGACACCGGGGACGCCACCGGGCAGCACGCCGCGGCCACCGGAGGGCTTCATCAGCGCGAACGCGCCGACCTGCGGGGCGAGCCTGCCCGCGACCTCGGACATCGGGGCGAGCAGCGGCAGCGCGCGGTTCGGCAGCTGCACGGTCTCGTAGGCGATGGCCGTTGTGCCGGACGCCAGCAGCGCCTCGGTCAGCGGCTTGTCGGCGGCGAGGTGGAGGTAGGTGAAGAGCGTCTGGCCGGCGCGCAGGCGCGGGTACTCCTCGGCGATCGGCTCCTTGACCTTGAGGACCAGGTCGCCCTCGGCCCACACGTCGTCGGCGGTCGCGAGGACCTTGGCGCCCGCGGCGAGGTACTCCTCGTCCGTGATCGCGGAGCCCAGACCGGCGCCCTGCTCGACGAACACGTCGTGGCCGCGGCTCGTCAGCTCGTGCGCACCGGCAGGGGTGAGAGCGACGCGGTACTCGTGGTTCTTGATCTCGCGGGGAACTGCGATCCGCACGATGACTCCTCCGTTCGGTGGCCGACATCTCACAATGTGGGGCAGTGGGAAGGTCATGTCACTGTGCTGATCGCACTATCCAAGACGGGTGTGGTTGTTCATCTAGGACAGAGCTACTTGGTTTGCGCTCGCGTGTGACTCGACCCCGTTCGCGTTGACACCCGGCGGGGCCCGCACATAGCGTGCGCCCCGAGAACTGAAGACCGGCCGCGGTGCCTCCGTGCACCACAACCCGAGTGGGAGAGACCTCGACGAGCTGAGTCGGGGCGCCGAAGGGGCAAGCTCCCGCACACTCTCAGGCAGCAAGACCGCTCGGGGTAGGCAACTCTGCACGGCGGAGGGGGCGCAAGTGTCCCGACCCGTCACGACGCAGAGGAGTCGCCGTGCAGTTCCCCGAGAACCTGCTCTACACCACCGAGCACGAGTGGGTCGACTGGACGCCGGGCACCCAGGACCCGCTGACCTGCGGAATCACCGAGTACGCCGCGGACGCCCTCGGAGACATCGTCTTCGTCCAGCTGCCCGACGTCGGTGCCGAGGTGATCACCAACGAGGTGTGCGGCGAGCTCGAGTCGACCAAGTCCGTCAGCGACCTGTTCTCGCCCGTCACCGGTGAGGTGATCGAGGTCAACAGCGCCGTCGTGGACGACCCGGCGATCGTCAACAGCGACCCGTACGGCGCCGGCTGGCTGTTCAGGGTCCGCGTCGAGTCGGCGGAGAACCTGCTCACGGCGGCGAAGTACGCCGAGCTGACCAAGTCCGACTGACACCGGTCCGACTGACCGCCCCACCACCACGAAGGACTGATCAGTGGCGATCAGCGTTTTCGACCTCTTCTCCGTCGGCATCGGACCGTCGAGCTCCCACACGGTCGGCCCGATGCGCGCGGCGGCGATGTTCGTCGACAAGCTCGGCGAGCGCGCGTCCACCGTGGACCGCGTGCACGTCGAGCTCTTCGGCTCGCTCGGCGCGACCGGGCACGGCCACGGCAGCCCCAAGGCCGTGTTCCTCGGCCTCGAGGGCAACCTGCCGGAGGAGGTCGACCCGGCGGTCGCCGCCGGCCGCGTCGAGGAGATCGTCGCGAGTGGACGGTTGCGGCTCGGCGGCGCGCACGAGATCGGCTTCCGGCACGACCGCGACCTCGTCATGCACCGCCGCAAGTCGCTCCCGTTGCACCCCAACGGGATGAGCTTCGAGGCGTTCAGCGGCGGGGTGTCGGTCGAGCACGCCGTCTACTACTCGATCGGTGGCGGGTTCGTCGTCGACGAGAACGCCTCCGGCACCGACCGCATCAAGCCCGACTCCACGCCGTTGCCGCACCCGTTCCTCACCGGCGACGAGCTGCTCGCGCGCTGCCGCGAGACGGGCCTGTCGATCAGCGAGATCATGATGGCCAACGAGCTGTCGTGGCGGACCGAGGCCGAGGTGCGGTCGGGGCTCCTGCACATCTGGCACGTCATGCAGGAGTGCGTCGAGCGCGGCTGCACCGAGCACGGCACCCTGCCCGGCGGCCTGAAGGTGCGCCGCCGGGCCGCCGAGATGCGCAAGCGGCTGGAGGGCGAGCACTTCGTCACCGACCCGCTGCGCGTCATGGACTGGGTGACGCTCTTCGCGCTGGCCGTCAACGAGGAGAACGCGGCGGGCGGCCGGGTCGTCACCGCGCCCACCAACGGCGCGGCCGGCATCGTGCCGGCGGTCCTGCACTACTACACGCGGTTCGTGCCGGGGGCCGATGACGACGGCGTGGTCCGGTTCCTGCTCACCGCGGGCGCGATCGGCGTGCTGTTCAAGGAGAACGCGTCGATCTCCGGCGCCGAGGTCGGCTGCCAGGGCGAGGTCGGCTCGGCCTGCTCGATGGCCGCCGGCGGTCTCGCCGAGGTGCTCGGCGGCACCCCGGAACAGGTCGAGAACGCGGCCGAGATCGCCATGGAGCACAACCTGGGCCTGACGTGCGACCCGATCGGCGGCCTGGTGCAGATCCCGTGCATCGAACGCAACGCCGTCGCGTCGATCAAGGCGATCACGGCCGTGCGCATGGCTTTGCGCGGCGACGGCTCGCACTTCGTGTCGCTCGACAAGGTCATCAAGACCATGCGCGACACGGGCAAGGACATGTCGGTGAAGTACAAGGAGACGGCCCGCGGCGGGCTCGCCGTGAACGTCATCGAGTGCTGACCGCGCCTCAGCGGGCGTCGTAGGCCTGCTGCGCCTCGATCACCTCGGGCATCCGCGCCTGCAGGAGGCTGATCAGCGACAGCAGCCGCTCGGCCGTCTCGCGCCCGAGCGGCGTGAGGCTGTAGTCGACCCGCGGCGGGTTCGTGGGCTGCGCCTCGCGGTGCACGAGCCCGTCGCGCTCCAGGGCCTGCAGGGTCTGGGACAACATCTTCTCGCTGACCCCGTCGACGCGGCGGCGCAGCTCGTTGAAGCGCAGCGGACCGTTGACGAGCGCGCCCATCGTCAGGCTGCCCCACCTGCCGGTGACGTGCTCCAGCAACGGACGCGACGGGCACGCCTTCGCGAACACGTTGAAGTCCATGTCGGCATCATAGCTGGTCAAAGCGCTAACTGATAGTAAGTGTGAGGG
>NZ_JBHXCW010000164.1:0-17608 GCF_042725365.1 Lentzea sp. NPDC060358
GTCGCGGCCGACCCGGTCCGGCTCGGCCCGCGGGCGGGCACCGGGTTCCCGGCGAAACTCCGTGCGGCGCAACGGGTCTTCGACCGCGCCGGAGGCCTGCACGCCACCGGGCTGTTCGACGCCGACGGGCACGCTGCTGTGCCTGCGCGAGGACGTCGGCCGGCACAACGCCGTCGACAAGGTAGTCGGCCGGGCCACCCGCGGCGGTCGGTTGCCGCTGAGGGGCCGTGCTGATGGTGAGCGGCCGGGCGTCGTTCGGGCTGGTGCAGAAGGCCGTCATGGCGGGGATCCCGGTGCTCACGGCGATGACCGTCTACACGGGAGCGCACCGGCGCGGGGCCGCGGCCACGGCGCGTTAGCCCGAACAGCGTCCTCCGCGCGGATGATGCCGCGCGGCGGACGCGATCTTGATCGCGGCGGCATACCGTTCTCCCATGTTGACTGTGAGGGGGATCAGCCGGAGCTTCGGCGACCACCGGGTGCTCGACGACGTCAGCTTCGACGTCAAGCCCGGCCGGATGACGGGGTTCCTGGGCGCCAACGGGTCCGGCAAGACCACCACGATGCGGATCGTGCTGGGGGTGCTCGCCGCACACGGGGGTGCGGTGAGCTGGCGGGGGAGCGAGATCGGGTCGTCGAACCGGCCGGACTTCGGCTACATGCCCGAGGAACGCGGGCTCTACCCGAAGATGAAGGTGCGCGAGCAGATCACCTGGCTCGGCCGCCTGCACGGGATGGACCGGGCCAAGGCCCAGGCCAACACCGACGCGCTGCTCGAGGACCTGGAGCTCACCGGGCGCGCCGGCGACCGGCTGGAGGAGCTGTCGCTCGGCAACCAGCAGCGCGTGCAGATCGCCGCCGCGCTGGTGCACGACCCCGACGTGCTGATCCTCGACGAGCCGTTCTCCGGCCTCGACCCGATCGCCGTCGAGACCGTGCTGGACGTGCTGCGCAAGCGCGCCGCGAGCGGTGCGCCCGTGCTGTTCTCGAGCCACCAGCTCGCGATCGTGGAACGGCTCTGCGACGACGTCGTGATCATCTCGAAGGGCCGGATCGCGGCCAAGGGCTCGCGCGAGGAGCTGCGCCGCAGCCACGCGGGCGAGCGCTTCGAGATCGTCGTCGGGCAGGACGCGGGCTGGATCCGCGACGTGCCGGGCGTGACGGTCGTGGAGCTCGACGGGCCGCGCGCCGTGTTCGAGTCCGCGCCGCAGCAGGTGCTCAAGGCCGCGCTGGAACGCGGTGAGGTCCGTTCGTTCACCCCGGTCGTGCCGACGCTCGACGAGATCTTCAAGGAAGTGATCTGACGTGGCACGCGCCACCTTCACCCAGGCGACCTGGCTCGTCGCCGAACGGGAGATGAAGACCCTCGTCTCCTCCAAGGGCTTCTGGATCGGGTTCGTCTTCACGATCGCCGGCCTGTTCGCGCTCACGGTGCTGCCGACGGTCTTCGGCGGCAACGACCCGAAGGTCGCCGCCGTCGGCTCGGCCGTGCAGGCGGTCCAGGGCAAACAGCTCGACGTGCGGGAGGTCGGCAGCGTCCAGGAGGCCTCCGACCTGGTCCGCGACGACGAGGTCGAGGCCGCGGTCGTGCCCGACGGCGGCGGGATCAAGGTCCTCGCGCTCAACGACCCGCCCAACGACGTCATCCGCCAGCTCGTCGAGTCGCCGCCGGTCGAGCTGCTCGACCCCGCCGCGGTGAGCTCCGCCCAGCGGTCGGTCACGGTGATCGTGTTCGGCCTGGTGTTCCTGATGTTCGGCATGGGCGGCGCGGCCATCGCGCAGAGCACCGTGACCGAGAAGCAGACGCGGATCGTGGAGATCCTCGTGTCCACCGTGCCGGTGCGGGCGCTGCTCGCGGGCAAGATCCTCGGGCACGTGATCCTGACACTGGGCCAAGTGGTGGTGCTGGCGCTCACGGCGCCGATAGCGTTGCGGGTCGCCGGGCTGTCCGAGCTGCTGGCGGTGGTGGTGCCCGCGCTGGGCTGGTTCGTGCCGTTCCTGATGCTCGGGTTCGTGCTGACGGCGTCGCTGTGGGCGGTCGCGGGCGCGCTGGTCAGCCGCCAGGAGGACCTCGGCTCGACGATGGGCCTGGTGATGCTCGCGGTGATGGGCCCGTACTTCCTCGTGCAGTTCCTGTTCGAGAACTCCGGGGCGCTCGCGGTGCTGTCGTACGTGCCGTTCACCGCCGGTGTCGCGATGCCGGTGCGGATGTTCGCGCAGCAGGCGCAGCCGTGGGAGGCCCTGGTCTCGATGGGCGTCCTCGCCGCCACGGTCGTGGTGATCCTGCTCGTCGCGTCGAGGCTCTACACCGGATCGTTGCTGCAGACCGGTGCGCGGGTGAAGCTCGCGAAGGCGTGGGCCCCGGCAGAATAGGGCGCATGACCGCTGACCCGATCCGCCTCGCCGTCGTCGGCCTGGGAGCCATGGGCACCCGGATGCTGACGGCGGCGCTGGCACATCCCGACTACACCGTGGTCGCGGGCGTCGACCTCGCGCCGCGCACGCTCGACGTCCCCGTCGTCACCTCGCTCGGCGAGGTGCTGTCCGATGTGGACGCCGTGTACGTCGCGACCCCGCCCGCCGCGCACGCCTCCGCGGTGCTGGAGGCCTTCGCCGCGGGCAAGGCGGTGTTCTGCGAGAAACCGCTCGCCGTCGACCTCGACGAGGCCCGGACGATGGCCGGGGCCGCGCGGGGACGGCCGAACGCGGTCAACTTCGCGCTGGCGGACATGGCGGGCACGCTCGAGGCCGAACGCCTCCTGCCCGAGCTCGGCGACCTGCGCGGGGCGGAGATCCGCCTGCAGTTCCCGCTGTGGCCCAGGGCGTTCCAGGCCGAAGCCACCTGGCTCTCGCACGCCGAGCAGGGCGGGTTCGTGCGCGAGGTGCTGTCGCACTTCGTCTACCTGACCGACCGGCTGCTGGGACCGCTCACCGTCGAGTCGGTGTCGGCGGACTTCCCCTCGGCCGGCGCGGCGGAGGTAGCGGCACGGGGCGTGCTGCGCGGCGGTGGCGTGCCGGTGCACGTGTCGGTGTTCTCCGGACTGGCGGGGCCCGAGGTCTACGAGTGGACGCTGTGGGGCACCGAGCGGTCGCTGCGGCTGAGCCAGTGGGCGAACCTGTCCACTTCGGACGGTGGTGACTGGGAACCGGTGCCGCTGGAGCAGACCGGATCCGACTACACGCGCCTCACGTCGTTCGCGCAGGCCGTGCGCGGCGAACAGCTGCGGCACCTCGCGGACTTCGAGAGCGGGCTGCGCGTTGCCGAGGTGGTCGAGGCTTTCCTGCGGTAAAGCGCTTGACCCGGTTCGGGAGGATCGGCGGCATGCGGATCCTGTTCGTCACGCTCACCGGTCACGGCCACGTCACGCCCACCCTCGCGGTGGTCGAGGAACTGGTGCGGCGCGGTGCGGAGGTCGGGTACGCGACCGGCTCCGAGCACGCCGAGGCGGTGACCAGGGCCGGTGCGCGGTGGGTGGAGCTGCCGGCGCTGCCGCGGTTCCGCCCGGTCACGGCGAACCCGGTCGGCGAGTGGTTCCGGCACTACTTCGCCGCGAAGGCCGCCACCTACCCGGTCCTGCTCGACCGCTGCGGCGCCGACCGGCCCGACCTGATCTGCTACGACGCCACCAACTGGCCCGCACGGCTCGTCGCGCGGCGGCTCGGCGTCCCCGCCGTGCGGACCCTGCCGCACACCGCGTCCAACGAGCACCACGAGGTGATGGACGTCGAAGTCGACTCCTTCAACGCCGACGACGTCGAGCGGTTCGCGGCCGAGCACGACGTCGAGCTCGACCCGTGGAGCACGGTCGACGCGCCGGAGGAGTGCAGCGTCGTGTTCCTGCCGCGCGAGTTCCAGCCGTTCGGCGACACGTTCGACGACTCGTTCCACTTCGTCGGCCCGGCGCTCGGGCGCAGGCCCGACGAGGAGTGGTCGCCGAGCCGCACCGGCCTGCCGCTGCTGTACGTCTCGCTCGGGTCGGTGTTGAGCAGTCCGGCGTTCTACCGGGCGTGCGCCGAGCAGTTCGGCGACGGCCGGTGGCAGGTGGCCATGTCCGCGCGGGACGTCCCCGCCGTGCCGGGCAACTTCGACGTGCGGCCGTGGTTCCCGCAACCCGCCGTGCTCAAGCACGCCACCGCGTTCATCAGCCACGGCGGCATGAACTCCACGATGGAGGCACTGCACCAGGGCGTGCCGCTCGTCGTGGTGCCGCTGACACCGGAACAGGTCACCAACGCCGAGCACATCGCGGCACTCGGTCTCGGCGTGCACGTCACCGACCACGCCGACCTGCGCACGGCCGTCGAACGGGTCGTGACGGACGGCACGATCCGGGCGAACCTCGACCGGATGCGTGCCGCCATCGACACCAGCGGCGGCGCCGGGAGGGCCGCCGACGTCGTGCTCAGCCGAGCACTTCGCGCAGCTTCGCGCCGAACTCCTCCGGCTTGCCCGCCCAGCCGAACTCGCCGCCGATGAACCCGCCGTGGTGGCTCGGGAACACGACGGCCTCCTGGCCGAGCAGCTTCGCCGTGTGGACGGCCGTCCGCGCGGTGAACGCGTCACCGGTCTCCTCGCCGACCGCGATCACCACGCGGGTGGGCGCGGCGTGCAGCTCGTCGACCCGCGGGTGGTAGTCGGTGATGGCGAGCGACGAGGTGCCCAGCAACGGGTCGTCGCGCGTGCCGTCGTCCCCGGCCGGCATGCCGAACTGAGCGGGGTCCGGTGCGGGCAGGGCGAAGTACTCGTCGGTGAACTCGCCCTGGTGCGAGCTCATCTGCAGGAACGCCGCCATGCCCGCGCCCTGGCCCCGGGCCTGGTAGGCGTCCATGAAGCCGTCGCGGGCGCGGCGCGCGGCGGCCGCGTCGGGCAGGACGTCGATGATCGGCGGCTCGTGCGCCACCAGCGTGACCACGTCGTCCGGGTAGGACGCGACCAGTTCGAGGGCCGTGACCGCGCCGCCGCTGGAGGCGAACAGGTCGACCGGGCCGCCGACGGCCTGGATGACCGCGTGGACGTCCGCCGCCTGCGTCTGCGGCGTGTTGTCGGTGCGGCCGTCGGACCGGGTGCTGCGCCCGAGCCCGCGCGGGTCGTAGGTGATCACCTTGCGGTCGGGGAACTGGGCGCGCAGGGCCGTGAAGCCGCTCGCGTCCATGGGCTGGCCGATCATCATCAACGGGCGGCCCTCGCCGCTCACGTCGTAGGTGATCGCCGCGCCACCGGTGTCGAGAACGTGGGTTTCCATGCGGGTTCTCCCCAGTCGGGTCGGGTCTGGACAGCGTAGTCACCGACGTGCGCCCCGCTGGGCTGACAGGCCGATCGGCCTGCCGTCCTCGTGGACGTGGTCGTGACACCGCGGGCGGCACCACGACCCGCCGGCGGTGGCCGCGTTCCTCACCTCGCCGGCGGCCGGGCAGGTCATCGGTGTGAACGGCGGAGCCGGGCCCGGACGCTGAACGCCACCACCGCCACCAGGACGACGACCAGCGCCACCCACGAGAACTCGGCGAGGTAGTGCTCGGCGGCCTCTCCGACGAAGTAGACGGCCGCCGTCGTGCCCCCGGCCCACGCGATGCCGCCCGCGGCGTTGGCCAGCAGGAACTTCCCGTAGTGCATGCCCATCGTGGCCGCGAGCGGACCGGACAGGATCCGCAGCAGCGCCACGAACCGGCCGAAGAACACCGCCCACGCGCCGAAGCGCTCGAACACGCCGCGGGCGCGGTCGACCTTGGCGGGGGCGAAGTGCCGGGGGAACTTCTCGCCCGCCCACGCGAAGACGCGCGGGCCGAACCGCTTGCCCAGCGCGTAGCCGACGCTGTCGCCGATGATCGCCCCGGCGGACGCGGAGATGCCGACGACCAGCGGCGAGACGCCGTCGTGGTGCGAGGCCATCAACGCCGCCGCGACGAGCACGATCTCGCCGGGCACCGGGATCCCGACGCTCTCGATGCCCACCACCAGGCCGACGACGACGTAGACGACCAGCGGTGGGACGGTGTGGAGCCACTGCGCGAGCACGTCCGCGATCTTCCCCCACCTCGCCGGCATCGGCCACAGAACGGCCCGGTCTCGGTACGCTCCCGATCATCCGGACGAGGGGGCGGTCGTGGCGAGCGAGCTCGGCCCACTGCTGCGCGGATGGCGGCAGCGGGCGGGATTGAGCCAGGAGGCGCTCGCGCACCGCGCGGCCGTCGGCATCCGCACGGTCCGAGGGCTGGAAACGGGTGAACGCACCGATCCGCGCATGGCCACCGTGCGCGCGCTGGCCGACGCGCTGGAGCTCTCCGCGGCCGAACGGGCCGAACTGGTCGCGGCGGCGGGCGGTGCCGGGCCGCCGGCCGCCGAACCGGTGCGGTTCGACCCGCTGCGCGAGGCCGCCGAGACGCTGAAGGTCGCGGTCGGGGCCCGGTGGCGGCGCGAGGAGGAGCTGCGGCAGGTCCACGACCCGGTGCCGCTGCCCGTGCGCTGGGAGGCCGCACCCGCGGCGTTGCGGGACAGCTGGCTCAACATCGGCGGCGAGGTCGACCTGGCGGGACGCCTCGACCAGGTCGTCGAGGTCTACCGGAGGGTCCCGTCGCGGCGGCTCGTGGTGCTCGGGCGGGCCGGGTCCGGCAAGACGGTGCTGACCACGCGGTTCGTCCTCGGCCTGCTCGCGGCGGGGGACGCGGCCGGCCCGGTGCCGGTGGTCTTCGGCCTCGGCTCGTGGCACCCCGGACGGGTCGGCCTGCGCGACTGGCTGGCCGAGCAGCTGGTCCGCGACCACCCGTTCCTCGGCGCGCCGGGACCGGGCGGGACGCTCGCCTCGGCCCTGGTGGACTCGCAGCGGGTGCTGCCGGTGCTGGACGGGTTCGACGAGATCGCGGCGGGGCTGCACCGGCCGGCGCTCACCGAGTTGAACGCGACCACGTTGCCGCTGCTGCTGACGAGCCGCGTGGACGAGTACCGCGACGCGGTGTCCGGCACCGACGTGCTGACGTCCGCGGCCGCGGTGGTGCTGACCGGCCTGACCGGGGACGACCTCGCCGCGTACCTGCCGCGCACCACCCGCAAGCCCGGCCTCTGGAAGCCCGTGCTCGACGAGGTGGCCGCGGGCGGCCCGCCGGCCGAGGCCCTGACGACGCCGTTGATGGTGTCGCTCGCGCGGCGCGTCTACAGCGACACCCCCGACCACGACCCGGCCGAGCTGCTGGAGCTGGGCACGCCCGGCGAGATCGAACGGCACCTGCTCGCGAGCTTCGTCCCCGCGGTGTACGGAGCCGAGGCGGAACGCGTGCGGCCGTGGCTCGCGCACCTCGCCACGCACCTCACGCGCCTCGGCACGCACGACGTCGCGTGGTGGCGGTTCGGCACGTCGCCGCGGGTGACCGGGCTGGTGGTGGGGGCCGCGGTCGGGCTGGCCGACCTCGTGGGCGAGTCGCTGCTGGCCTGGGAGGTCTCGGCGCGGGGCTGGCTCTTCGCGGTGATGATCGGCCTGGTCACCGGAACGGTCTTCGGCGTGGCGCAGTGGCACGTGACGCGGCGGGCGCCGTTGCGGCCCGTGCGGACCCGGTTGCGGCTGCGGGGGCACGGCGGCAGGCGGGTGTGGGTGCGCGGCCTGCTCGGGCTGGGGTTCGGAGGGGCGGTCGGCGCCGCCTACGGGCTGGTGCGGGCGCTGGCGCACTGGCCGGCCCTGCCCGGTCACCGGCTGGGTGCCGCGGTGGCCGTCGACGCCGGGGCGTTCGCGCTGGTGTTCGGGCTCGGCGCCGGCCTGGTCTTCGCACTGGTCGCCGCGCTGGAGGCACCGCTCGACGTGCGGGCGGCGCTGAGCCCGGACGGCCTGCTGCGGGCGAACCGGCGGGCGGTGCTCGCGCTGGTGGCGTTGATGGTGCCGGTGTTCGTGGTGGTCGTCGTCGCGGCCACGTGGGCGGTCGCGCACGGGCTGGCGGCGCTGGGGCTGCCGGTGCTGTGGAGCCCCGCGACGGCGCTGACGCTCGGTGTCGTCGGCGGTGCCGGGGGAGGGCTCGCGTACGTGCTGAGCCTGACCGCGTGGGGCCAGTGGGTGGTGTTCGCGCGGGTGTGGCTGCCGCTGACCGGGCGCCTGCCGTGGCGGTTGCCCGCGTTCCTCGACGACGCCCACCGGCGCGGTGTGCTGCGCCGGGCAGGCGCGGTCCACCAGTTCCGGCACGCCCGGCTCCAGGAGCACCTGGCCCGTTCACGCTGACCGGGCCGGCTCGGACGGCGGCCCGGTCAGCCTGCGAATGGCCCGTCAAAGCACCGACGCAGTGGCGTCCGTCTCGGCCATCGCCTCGGCGACCGTGACGACCACGCGGCCCGCCGCGTCGTCCATCGTGTGCGCCACGGCGATCAGCAGGTGCCGTGTCTCAGTCGCTCTCCGAGGTCCTGCGGTCGTGGTAGGTCTGGCGGGTCTGCTCCGCGTGGCGGTGCATGACCTCGCCGGCCCGGTCGCCGTCGCCGTCCGCGATGGCCGCGATCAGCTCGGCGTGCTCGTTCCACGAGTCGCGGCTGCGCGGGCGGGCGATCGGGGTGTAGTACCAGCGGACCCGGCGGTCGACCAAGCCGATCATCTCGGCCAGGACCTTGTTGCGGCCGATCGCCGCGACGGCCGCGTGCAGGTTCGCGTTCGCGTCGACCAGGCGGTCCACGTCGGCGGCGGCCAGCGCGTCCTCGCCCGCCTTCTGCAGCTTCCTGAGCTGCTTCACGTCCTGGGCGGTCGCGTGCTCGGCCGCGAGCTTGGCGGAGTAGGTTTCCAGCACGCTGCGGACCGCGAGCAGCTGGTCGGCCTCCTCCTCGGTCGGGGTGTGCACGAAGGCGCCCTGGGCGGGCCGCAGGTCGACCCACCCGTCGGTCTGCAGGCGCTGCAACGCCTCGCGCACCGGCTGCCTGCTCACGCCCAGGTACTCGGCCAGCTCGGCCTCGACCAGGTGCTGGCCGGGGGTGAGGGTGCGGTTGACGATGAGCTCGAGCAGTGCGTCGTAGACGGCCTCTCGCAGCGGCGCCGGCCGTTCGACCCGGCGGCTGGCCGCGGCGCTGAGGGAGCTGCGGGATGCCCGGCGGCCACTGGGCGAAGAGGTCATGCCGGGCAGAATACAGCTTTTGGTATGCAAAAAGCACTTCACAGCAATCGAGTGAGGCTATCTGTATGCTGTATGCAATCGTGCCGGGCATGTGATGGCGAGACCCCGGCCGTCGCGCGGCCACCCGTGACATCCGACCCGGCCGAGGCAGCCGTCGCGGTGACGGACCTCGCGACGAAGGTGTGCGGGACCCAGCGTGACCTCGGCATCGAGCGCCGGTTCCGCGACGCACGGGCCGCCGCGGCGATCGAACCGGCCGTCGGCACCCCGCTCGACTCCGCGGAGATCAGACCGCGCGGGTCCTGGTTGGATGGTGGGGTGCACTACAGCGAGGTGGAGCAGGCGGTCCGCGACCTGGTCGCGGGAGCCGACGACGAGAAGCGGCACCGGTTCGGCGCGGAGACGGTGGTCCTGCTGACCACGCGCGACGACCTGGCGGACGCGGCGGAGGCCGAGTTCGACGAGGACGCCCGGCGGGCGTTCGAGCAGGCCTGCGCGGACCCGGCGGGCAGCACGCCGGAGAGCCTCCGGGCGTGGCTCGGCACGATCGACGAGGGCACGCTGTCCGACGGCGACATGGAACCGCAAGTGCTCTGGGCGCTGGAAGCCCTGGAGCACTGGGCGGGTTTCCTCGCCGACCGCGACCCGGAGCTGGTGGTGCAGCTCGCGATCCGGTCGCTCGAGTCGGTCGACTTCGAGGTCTCCGCGCCGCTCGGCGACTTCCTGTCGTCGCCGGAGATGGCGGCGGAGTTCGACCGGATCACCCGGCACCTGGGCTGACGCCCCCGGCCGCGGCTGTCGCGGCCGGGACCCGTCAGGCGGCCAGCGGCAGGAAGTACACGAGCGCGTCGTCCACGCCGTCGAGACCGATGACGTCGTGCGCTAGGTCGTCGTAGAACCCGCCGACGAGTCCGGTGCGGACGTCGTGGTGCGCCGCGGTCACGGTGAGGTTCTGGGCGAGGTGCCCGGCCTCGGTGAACGCGAACCGCAGCGCCCGCAGGCCGTACGTCTCGCGCAGCATCCCGATCCGGACGTAGAGCGCGAGGACCGCCGGGGTGCCCGCGAGCTCGGTCGCCCCGGCGCCGAACCACATCGAGGTGGCCTCGAGGTCCTCGACCGACGGCGCGTCGCCCAGGCGGACCAGGGTCTGGGTCGTCTCGTCCACCTCGTACCGGCCCGGTGCCAGGCCGTCGACGTCCAGCGCGATCAGCCGGACGCGGGCGCAGTAGCGGGCGCCGGCGCTCGGGTAGGGCCTGCGGCCGTCGCTCGGTGCCATGGCGGTCCACAGCAGCGTGCCGAGCTGGTCCGCGGTCAGGGTGCCCCCGAGCTCGCGGCTCGTGCGGCGGGACCGGAGCGCGGCGGCCAGCATGTCGTCCACTGTGGACTGCAACGGGGTCGTGGGGAGCCAGGGCGCGAACTGCGGCGCGCTCGGTGGTGACGTGCGCGGGAGCTGTTCGGTGAAGCCCGGCAGGAACTTGCTCGCCTCCAGGTAGCGGCGGTCCGGTGCGGTGGCGCCGTCGTCGTGGAAGCCGGTCAGGCCCGTGGGGGACAGGGCGGCGGCCGCGGCGGTCCAGCAGATCATGCGTTCCTCGTTGGGGCTGATGCCCAGGCGGTTGAGCAGCATGTGCAGCTGGGAGGCCCAGACGTGCGGCAGCCAGGCGCCGAGCTTCGGGCGCGCGGCGCGGATCTTGTCCACCCAGTACGCGACGGCGCCGGTCGGTTCGCGGTGCCACCGCTCGGCGAGGTCCTGCCCGCGCTGGGAGAGGAGCTGGTGCGCGGCGATGTGGGAGCCGATGGTCGGTGCCGGCGCCCACTCGGAGACGGTGCGCCAGCCCGTGCCGAGGGTGCGCAGCCAGGACGCGGCCCGCGGCAGGTCGAGGTCGAGCGCCGCGGCGGTGGCCATGACGAGCCCGATGGCGGCGCTGAGGCGGGCGCTGTCCGTGCGGGCGGCCCGCAGGACGGCCACCGCGACCTCGGTGCTGCGGCAGAAGAGGTCCTCCGCGACGGGCAGGGCCTCCCGGCCGCCGTACCGCGCGGTCTCCGGGACGTACTCGACCACGCGGACGTCGCCGTGCGGCCACCAGCCCGGTTCGTCGTCGGTGGTGGCGAAGTCCTGGGCCGCGACGAGCGCCGCCAGCTCGGCGCGGAGGTCGCCGGGGTCGCCCCGGAAGCGGACGCGCAGGTGCGGGCCGGACTCCCAGTACCGCAGGAAGAACCACTCGCGGCCCGCCAGGGCGGGGGCGAGGGAGTCGGCGACGAACGTGTCGACGTCGGCTCGTTTCCAGTTGACCCTGCAGTGCAGGCCGGTCCAGGTCACAGCTGCTCCTACGGGAACGGGTGCGGGTGCGGGTTGCGCAGCTCGGCGAGCCGGGGCAGGCCGCGGGTGCGGCGCTGGAGGTGGCCGAACGTCATCGGCAGCGCCCCCGGCACGAGCACCTTGGCGCAGTGCAGGCCGAACCGGCTCGCCGTCACCGGGTCGGTCTGGTCGACCGCGATCACCTCCAGCCGGGCGGCGTAGCGCTCCAGGAGCTCCTCGAGGCTCGTGTGGTCGCGCTCGTCGGCCAGTGCGGTCGTCGTGTCACCGACGAGGAAGTCGTGGCGGTGCGCGGCTTCCGGGAGGGTGTTGACGGCGACGTGGTCGTCCATCGTCCTGACCAGCGCCGGGTCGTCCAGCAGCCGGCGCAGGCGTTCCCCGGCGTAGTCGCCGGGACGGGCGCGGACCCGGTCGGCGAACGACTCGACGTCCACGGCGACCTCGACCGCCGCCGAGCGCATCGCCCGCACCGGGTCGGGGCTCGCGCCCGCGGCGAAGAACGCCCTGGGCAGGTCGTCGCCGGTCCGCGCCAGGGTGAGGACGGCCGGAACGCCGAGGTCGGTGGTGGCGTCCAGGAACAGCAGCTCGTAGCCGCGTTCCTCGAGCCGGTCGGTGAGGTGGTGCAGCAGCGGGTCGTCCGGGACCTCCAGCCGCGCCAGCGGTGTCCGCCCGTACCAGGCCAGGAGGAACGCGTCGCGTTCGGCGACCTCGAACAGGCCGTGCAGCACCGCCTCGGTGAGGCTGTTGCCGAGCCCGCAGCCGTTGGACGTCTCGTACACGAACCGCTGCTCCGGCGGTGTCTGCGCGCCGTAGTACGCGATCTGCTCCGGGACGAGGACCGGTTCCCGGGCGGTGTGGGACCAGCCCCGCACCCACCGCAGGCGCAGGTCCGGGGTGTAGCGGTCGCCGAAGTCGCACAGGCCCAGCCGCGCGGGGTCCAGCGCCCGGTCGCCGAGTTCCGCGAAGGACGCCTCGACCGCGGCGCCGTGGCGGGGGCGCAGGCCGTTCAGGCGTTCGACCGCTTCGAAGATCGCCACGCGCTCGGCCTCGTCGAACGTGGTCGTGCGGCCGTGACCGGCGGTGTGGTGGTCGAGCTCGGCGGTGACGGTGGCCAGGGGGAGGTGGCCCGCGCGGAACAGGGCGGGGATCGGGCCGTAGCGGAAGTCGACCAGCGTCCGGAGCCTGTCCACCGTGGTCAGGTCGTTGGCGGACCGGAGGGCGTTCGGTTCGATGGCCGTGGGGGGTGCCGGGGTGTCCACGGGACAGCAGGTGAGCTGGTGGGTGGACACCACCCCGAGGTCTGTGCGGAGCGCGATCACGCTGTCCGCCTGCGGATGCAGCAGGTCCACGAGCGGCCGGAAGGCCGGTGCGACCAGGCCGCCCACGACGGCGTGCGCGGGAGCGCCGTTCACCGCCAGCCGCGCCCGTTCCGAGTGCTCCGCGCACTCCTCGCTCGCCGGGCCGACGAGGACGAGTCCGCCATCCGCCCGGGTCATCGGGCGTCCACCGCGTAGGCGACGAGTCCGGCGCAGGTGAGTTCGGCGTCGAGCGGGAGCGGCGTGATCCGCACACCCGGCAGCCGTTCCAGCACGTGCTGGAGCTCCTCGTCGCCGGGACCGGCGCCGTGGACGTGCGCCGTGCCGTCGCGGCCCGCCTGGGCGTGGCCGGTGGCCGCGAGGCCCGCGAACGCCACCGCCCGTGCCGCCGTCGCCTCGACCGCCCAGGCCAGCACCTGTTGTCCCTGGCGGACTTCCGCCCGGTAGGCGCCGCGGGCGAGCTCGCGGACGTCGACGACGGCGGGCTGCCCGAAGCGCACGGTCAGCGCCTTCCACCACCGGCGGGCGGCGCGGTCGGTGGTCCACCCGGCGGGGTCGGCCGGCTCGCCGGGGACGTGACGCGCGGCGACGCGCAGTGCGGCGCCACGGGCGTGCAGGTCGCCGACGCCGATCACACCGTCGGACTTGAGGGCCTTCAGGGCGGCGTCGAGCCGGGCGTCGTCGGCCGTGGTGCCGATGCCGAGGGCGCCGTCGCAGGTGGCCAGGTTGACCGGGACCTGGGAACCGAGCACCGGCGGGCCTGCCGGGCCCAGCTCCTCGTCGGTGAGGGCCTCCAGGACGTTCTGCGGCGGCGGACCGGCCAGCAGCGGGTGGTGGCTCGACCGCAGGGGACCGGTGCGGGCCACCAGCGCCCCGGCGGGGTCGTCCAGCCCGATCAGCGCGCACAGCAGGCGGTGCACCGCGGCGCACCCGACCAGGGTGGCGAGGACCCCGGCGGCGTCCTCGACGAGACCGAGCCTGGCCGCAGTGCGGGTGATGACTTCAGTGTCGAATGAAGAAGACGATCCCGTGGCCGGCAGGACGTAGCCGACGTCGGCACCGCACCCCGCCTGGACGACAAAACCTCCCGCCGAGAGCCGGACCTCGCTGCCGGTTCCGGGGCGCAGCCGCGCGGACAGGCCCGTGGCCCGCGCCGACCGCACCACGGCCTCCGCCAGCGGACCGCTCCCGGTCACCTCGGCCACCGCGGACCGCAGCCGTCGCCAGGCACCGACCGGATCCGGGGCCGCCGACTCCAGCCAGTCCCGGATCTCCGGCTCCGGTGCGTCGGCACCCCACGGCCGCGACGTCCAGAGCATGTCGTGCTCCCGCAACTGCTCCAGGACCAGCTCCACGGCCGCGCGCACCGCCGGCGCCGTGCCGTCGGGAACACCCAGCGCGTCCTCGGCGACCCCGGCGCGCAGCTGCGGTTCGAGGCGCTGCCACACCTTCCACAGCCCCGCGCCGCCCGTGATCGTGCAGGCCGACGCCCAGCCGCGCAGGTGCAGGCCGTTCGCCGTCGGGGTGGCGCGCACGACGGGGCGCAGCCGCACCAGCACGGGCCTCACCCCGCCTTCGGGAGGGCGGCGAACTGCTCCTGCCAGGTGGTGCCGCACACCTGCTGAGCGGCGCGGCTCAGCAGGTGCGCGGCGGCATAGCGCTCCATCGGCGTCACGTCGCAGATGGCCAGCAGCTGGTACAGGACGTTGGTGCCCAGGCGGTAGACGGTCATGTTCCGCCGGATCGCCGGGTCGGTGAGGTCCGCGTTCCACAGCGCCGTGTGGTACTCGCTGAACGTCGTGCGCTCGCCGTAGTCGTAGCGCCGGACGGTGGCGGGGTCGCCGATCTCGTGCGCGCGTTCGCCGTGCCGCGGGTTGACCTCGTCGAGCAGCCCCGCGTCGTAGGAGGCCTCGGACCGCAGCCGCAGCGCGATGGTCCAGGTCTGCCAGGCGGCTTCCAGCTGCGTGGTGGGGTGGCCGAGCGCGACGCGGGAGACCAGGGCGCGGGCGGTCTCGGCGTGGGTCTCCCACAGGGAGTCGAGCTTGGCGCGCACGGACCCGGTGGGATCGCCGGCGAGCAGGAAGTCCTCGACGTGCGAGAGGAACGAGTGGTAGCCGTACCGCAGGCCGCCGGGGTAGCGGCCGGCGTGGACGGCCATCGCGGTGAGCGCCAGCGTCGCGCGCGGCACGTCCAGCGACTCGCGCAACGCGGGCACGCCGAGCCGCAGTCCCTCGAAGCGCAACGAGATCTGTTCGGCGGGCAGCAGTTCGCGCAGGCGGGCGACCGAGGTCGGTTCGATCCGCACGGAGTTGTTGGGGTGCAACGGGGTGAACGGCGGCAGCAGCAGCTCGGCCAGGGCGGCGGACCGGGCGTGGGCGAGCTGGGCGTCCTCGGAGAGCTCCACAGTGGACGGATTGGCGGCCACGTACGACCGCAGCAGGGTGGCCAGCAGCAGTGCCGCCCCCTCCGCGGACGGACCGAGGAGCCGCACCCGCACGTGCGGGCCGTGCAGCCAGTGGCGTTCGACGTGCCCGGCGACATCGGGGAACGACGACGTCACCGCGGCCAGGGCGGGCAGCACGCCGTCGCGCAGCAGCGGCGCCTTGACCGGGTCGTGGTAGCAGCAGACGACGTCGGTCATCCGGCCCTCCGGTAGGTCTCCGCGACGATTTCGAGCACCTGTCCCGACGGCACCGGCAGCGCCTCGGTGAGCCGCACGCGGCCGGGGTAGCGGGACAGCAGGCGCGGCAGGCAGCGCAGGTGCAGCGCGTTGGTGAGGTCGAGGTACTGCGGCTTCGGCCCGTTCACGCGCGCCTCGAAGTCCTCGCGCGAGGTGATCTCGCCGCCCATGCCGGCGAACAGCTGGGCCGGCAGCCCGTGCCGGGCGCGGAACGCGGCCACCTCGGCCACACCGGACAGCGCCGGCGCGGGGAAGTCCCACGAGCGGCGCGCGAGCAGCACGTCGCGGTAGCGCAGGCGCCCGGCGACCCGGACACCGGACGACTCCGCGATCGGTTGCAGTGGCGTGAGGTCGGCGGCGCCGCAGGCCAGGTCGGCGTGCAGGGCGGCGGCGCGGTCGGGCAGCGAGACCGGCATCAGGTAGCCGAGGTAGAGCACGTCCACGACGGCGCCGGAGTCGCGGCGCCGCAGCCGCAGCTCGTCCTGCTCCTGGTCGTGGAACAGCTCGAACGCGTCCGGCGTGTGGTCGGCCCAGCGCGGGTCGTCGCCGATCTCCGCGCGGCCGAGCAGCGGGTGCAGGTTCGGGGTGAAGCCCTGCACCGGCCGGTACTCGGCGAACCCGCGCGGGAACACACCGTCCAAAGTGGCCCGGACGGTCGCGTAGGCCTCGGGTGGCAGCAGGTCGAGGAACCGGCCGGGGAAGCGGCCGAAGCCGTCGTAGACGTGGTTGACGACGAGACCGGTCCCGGTCGGCTGCGCGAAGAACGAGTACGACACCGGACGGGTCTTCATCCACGCGGGCAGCAGGTCCGCGGCGGCCTCGACCGCCTCGTCGGTGATCTCGCCGTCCCGCACCAGGTCCGCCACCTGTGCCCGGCTCGCCCCGAGCCCGCCGGTCGGCGCGCCGGACATCGCCTCGTGCAGCACGGGAGCGCAGGCGGCGAGGCGGGCGGACCCGCCGCGGCCGAACTCCTGCACGAACCGGTCGCGCGAGTCCCGCCGGATCGCGAGGTGCCGGTCGAAGAGCATCAGCAGCGGTGTGAGCGAGGCCAGCGACCGCACGCCGTCGTAGCCGTGCCGGCGGCCGAGGCGAACCGGTTGCGGCAGCACGACGTCCTCGCTCACCGGCGCGACCCCGCCGAGGTCGGTGCCGACCAGCGCGCCCAGCGACTCCCACGCCTCGAAGAGGTCTTGCAGCGCCTCGGGACGCGCGGTGGCGTCGAGGTCGGCGAACGCCGTGGTGGCGCGGTGGATCGCGAGGACGCGGTCGGCGATCGCGGACCGGCCGGTGTCGCGCAGCCACGAGGCCAGCGCGGGGCAGGCGTGCGGGTCCTGCGGGTCGACCGGCAGCACCGGGACCAGCAGCTTGATGTCGAGCAGCAGCGCGACGTAGCCCTGCGCCCGGTGCGCCTCGCCGTCGGGCAGGCGGGTGGCGAGCGCGCTCGCGAGCTCGGCGGGGCTGATGCCCTTGGGGTTCGCGGCGGTGAGGCCGGCGAGGAACCGCAGCGGCGGGCTCGACGCCAGTTCGACGCTCTCCTCGACGCCGACGGACGCGCGCAACGGCCCGGTGGCGGGTACGTCGCGGCGGAACCTCATCCGCGCCGCCTCCTCGTGCACGTCCGGCGCGAGGCGGTGCGGGTGGTCGAAGAGCAGGGTGCGGTCGGAGACCAGGGCGGCGACCAGCCGGGTCAGCAGCACCTGGCTGACCCGCGTCACGGCGACCGGCGTGTCCCAGTGCGGCGCGGGCGCGTCCGGCGACCACGTGGCCCAGCCGACCGAGGCGTACCAGGACAGGGGACTGGTCTTCGCGGTGGCGCGCAGGGCGTAGCGCAGCACGGACGGCTCGGCCTTGCGGGCCCGCCGGTCACCGGCGCCGGCGCGGTCGAGGCCGTGCCACAGGTCGCGCCCGCTCAGCACGGCCGCGCGCCGCAGCGGTTCCCCGGCGCACACCGACGCGAGCACCGCGCGTTCGGCCTCGAGGGCCTCGGGGAACAGGGCCTGCGCCTCGTCGGCGAGCGCGCGGCGTTCGTCGAGCAGCGCGAACCACCGGACGAGCTGCGGGACCCGTTCGGCGAGCGGTCCGGCGGCGGCGCGCAGGGCGGGGCGCGGTGTCCGTCCGTTGTGGACGTCGCGGCGCAACGGCAGCACCACCCGGCGGTCCTCGCCGGCGCTGTCGTGCAGCAGGTCGCCCAGCGGCCCGGCCAGCGCGAGCAGCTCGCTCTCGACC